>JAUYLZ010000016.1 GCA_030698385.1 bacterium
AACTCTGTTTTTATTCAATTCCTCCTTTTCTCTTAATTGCGGTTCGCGCAACATTCGCGCAACATTCGCGCAGGGTATAGAAGAAAGTTAAAGGGCGCCTGTCCGCCTCTGGCGGGAATGTCCGCAGCCCAAAACACCTTGATATTTTTATATCTCAAAGTATTTTGTATCTGGCGCTTCTTCCCAGACCAACCCGTTCAATCTTTTTAAGTTTGAGCAGTACCTCAAGAGTCTGTTTTACTGTTGGCCTGGCTATTTTAGTATTTTTTGCAATATCACCAGTGCTTGTTTCTTTTGCCTCTGTAATGTATTGCCAAACAGCCAGCTGTTTTTCCGAGAGAATTTTTTCTATATTTTCTTTTGACAAGAGTTCCACAGCCATTTGTGATTGTCTCAGAACCATATCTAAGAAAAAATTCAGCCAGTCAGTAATATTTTCACTCTTTACCCCCATGGATTTTTGGCTGCGTCGCAGAGCTATGTAATAATCAGGTTTGTTGTCCTCAATTAATTTTTCGTGAGACACATAGGGTATGTACAAATATCCGGCTTGAAGTAAAAGCAGGTTTGTAAGCACGCGGGATAGCCGTCCATTGCCATCAGTAAAAGGGTGAATTTTTAGGAATTCAACTAAAAAATTTCCAATTACCAATAATGGATGGTATTTATTTTCTGTTAATGTTTTTTGCGTCCATTCAACCAAGTCGCGCATTTGAGCAGGAGTCAGATAGGCAGGCGAAGTGTCAAAAAGGATGTCGACCGATTGGCCAGCTTCGTTGAGCATGTGTACCTTGTTCTCACCTTTTTTATATTCGCCGCGGTGCTTTTCATCTTTTTCCACGTGCTTCAAAAGTTCTAGGTGAAAATGTTTAATTAGACTCTCGTTGAATCTTAAGTTTTTCCAGGAATTAAAAACATTTTCCAATAGTTCATAATATCCTTGGGCCTCCTGTTTATCGCGGTTGGTGAATTTTTGAATACTAATGCCCTTCATTAATTTTTCGATGTCTTCGTCAGAAAGGCGAGAGCCCTCAATACGAGTAGAGGCGCCGGTAGACGTAATCAAAACTGAACGTTTTAAACGCCCTAAAACTTGCGGACTTAGGCGCGCACCAGTTATCCACTGTCCTTTTAATTCATCAATTTTGGCAATTTTGGAAACAATAAAAGATGGGATTTGTTCAATCCGTTTTGAAAAATTGTCCGAAAATGTTAGTTTTTCAGTTGTTTTATTGGTGTTTTTTGGCATAAATTTAATTGGATATATTAACTATATCCAATTATAGCCAATTGGGTAGTTTAAGTCAATTATTGCCAAAAGGCGGGGGATTAAAAGGAAAGATATTTTTGTTCAGTTCAGAGAGAATTTGTTCGCCATTGAGCGATAGTAAATGCGAAAAAAGCAAACGATAATTTTCATCCGCAAAAAGTTTGCGCAGTGGCGCAAAAGTTTCGTCTTGTTTTAGCTTGGCCTCAAAAATACGAAGCAATAAAAGCTCAATAATATACTCCACTCGCATAACCGGCGTACCGGCAGGGCGGAGCTTATTGTGAAGCCTTTTGAGAATATTATTTGTTTCACTATCAGCGTAATGTACTGTTGATCTTCCCATGGTTTCACGCATTTTTCCATCTTCCGCAGGCAACTTCAACTGTCGACAAATTGTCGACGGTTCAATACCATCTTCTTCTTTTACTCGTATTTTCATTCTGTACCAATAGTCACGAGGGTCTACGCTATCTGTAAGAGCAAAAATTACATCCGTCACTGAAAACCACCACTCATTTTGAAAAAATGTTTTGCGAATTTTTTTGCCTTTGAACAATGCAATTTTTGTAGTTTCCATACTTTATACCTTAAATGTTGATTGTAATTCCTCAAAAACTTGAGAGAAACGATTATCAAAAGTTTTATTTACTTCTTGATAATCTCTTCCAATAGTTCGTGAATAAAATGGATTATTAAAAATTTCTTGTACTGACATCTTTTTCTTTTCAGTAATGTTCGCCGAAACAATATCTTTCATATCGCGCAAGATTTGGATTTGCTTGTCATTAAAATTGTATGTTTGAACATAAGAATCAAAGCCTTTTTCTACCCATTCTTTTGCGCTTATTTTATAATTGTTTAAACCTGCCTTACTTTTAATTATGGCAAATTCGCCATAATTAAAATTTGGATTATAAATCCTTTCCCAAATACCCAAAAATTCAACCGTATTTCTATTTCTTAACCAGTCGGAAATAAAAAAATCACCATCTTTTGCCTTAAGCATGTCGGTCAAAGAAATATAATCATAATCAGAATCGCCTTGTCTTATAATCGTAATTTTGGTTCCTTTTATATTTATTATTTTATTTTTTGACATACACTTCTTTCATTGTCTTTTTATGTTTAGGTTTTATTGTTCCTATCCCCACCGTTGCAATTGATAAGCGTTTTGTTTTTGTCTATTCGTCCAATACCATCGCCAATATTTTGTATCTTATAATTTGGGAAAATATCTTTTAACTTTGTTTTAATTTATTAAGATTACCCGAGATTGTTGGCTAACTACTATAAAAACTTCCTGCTTCTATTCCCAAACTCTGTTTTTATTCAATTCCTCTTTTTCTCTAAACGCCTGTTCCAAGTCAATATTAAACCGATTGGCGATTGTGCATATTAAAATGATAATATCGGCCAACTCCTCATCAATCAAGCCGAATTTGGAGTTATGATCCACCTTGGTTACCTTGTTTCTTTTTCTGATCGATTTGAATAACTCACCAATTTCTTCACCCAAAAGCAAACATTTCTGTGGAACATCTTCTTTTTCAAAACCTCGTTCCTTTTCCAATTCTTGAACATATTTTTGTAAATCTTTTAATGTCGGATTCTCTTTTAATGTTAAGTTTGACATAAATTTTTTATCTTCGTTATTATTGGTGTTAACTTTGCTTATCGTATAGGAAAATATTATTTTTGTTTCGAAAAAAGCGAGAGGGGTCAGTGGTGCCTGTCCGCCGTAGCTTCAGCGAAGGCGGGAATGCCCAAAATCCAAAACTCCTTGTTATTAATCAGTTAAATTATTATCATCCCGGTAGTCAAGCAAAAATTTTAAGATAGAAATATATTTTTCCGCAATTTTGTAATTAAATTTTTCTACATTTTTCCAAAAAAGAGTTTTTATTTCGTCTTTATTTTTTATTGAGTCAATAGCTTCGTCTTCAGATGTTATTTTAGCTCTTCTAAGACAGGATACTGTGCTGGACAGATTGGTAGGGGAAGAGGTATTTAACTTCCAAGTAGTTGTGTTAAAAAGTTTTGAGATACACTCAGCTAGATGATTTTCAAATTCCAAAAATAGATTTTCAGCAGCAAAATTATCCGGTAAAAATATTAAATAAATATTTTCAGTATTTTTTAATTTGAATCTCGAGAAACCGTTTCGTGATTTGTCCGCAATCAATGGGTCGTAAAATCTGGAAAATTCACTTTTGCCTTTGTCGCCATCAATAATAAAAAATACTTTATTATTAATTACAAAAGGAGCAGACAAAAATACTTCGATAATCCTAGCTATATCAGGCACACCGTTTAATCCTCGTGTTATTTTGATTCCTGCCTCCTTGTATTTATTTATGGTAGTATCTTTTCCGTCCTCAATGAGTATAAGGGGTTCATTTTTGGCAGCTAAAAAATATGCGTAAAAATTTGGGTCACCCATTATATCACCAATTTCTTTTATCTCATCATCGTTATATTCTGTGGTTGGTTTGTTATAATTACGGGGGTATTCGGATAAAATACTCCAAACAATTTTTTCTTCCGCCACTCTGCTGCCAGCAAGTAACACCGGGGAATGCGTGGAAATTACCATTTGAATATTATTTAACCATTTTTCGGAGTTTAATTGTTTAGCTAAATTTGCTAATAAATCGACATGGAGAAATGATTCTGGCTCTTCGAGCAACCAGAGGGGGTGGTACTCACCTCTATGCAATGAGCGGTCACTATCTAAAAGAAAATGAGTTAAATATAAAATTGTAGATTGTGCACCCGTTCCTTGGGCTGTTAGTTCTATCTCTGGCGCATCTTTGTAGCCAGTAAAATTAATATCAGAAACAGAAATAATCTCTCTAATACTTTTTGGTAGGTTAATTGAAATCTCACTATTGGGCCACATTTTTTGTAAGCTTTCCGTCAATGAACCTGAAAGATATGTCCTGGCTTGGTTACGAAGACGGTCCCATTCTTTTTGTAAGTTATTAATACTTTGGGTTATATTTGATCCGCGCCCCCAATTTGCTAAAAGTCGTTGTCTTAATTTTGTTTGAGCTTTAACGAGCAACGATTGCCCTTCTTGCGGATGAAGATAGGTCACCCGTATGCTTCCGAGAAGTTTAATAATTCCGTCTGGCAACTTTTCTTTAAAATTAATGCCTTCTATTTTATAGAAATAAGTAACTATTTTAGATTCTGTTGTTACTGATATAATTTTTGTAATAGTTAAATTAGCCCCGTATTTTTTTATTAGCTCCGTTTTAAATTTTTTCGTATCTAATTCATTTAAGTCGAAAACAAGAGAAATTTCCGCGACGTTACTTTTTTCACCTTTACTTCGAAAAGACGTTCTGTTAATAAAATTTCCATCATGCAAAGAGCTGTCATCAAAGAAAGCTTGTAACGCATTTAGTATAGTGCTTTTGCCAGAGTTATTAACTCCAATAAAATAAGAACCATTTCCCAAATCGAAAGATACCTTTTTGCGAAAGGATTTGAAATTGTAAATAGTGATTTTATTTATTAAAGGCATATTGTAATTATAATTGCGGTCTAAAACAGTATTGTTTTATTTTTTGAATGGCTAAACTGGTTTTTTTGACGTTGTGTTCCCAAATTCTAAAAATTTTCCAACCCGATTTTTTATAATGTCGATTGACTTCCTTGTCTCTTTCTTTGTTTCGTTCGATTTTTTTCCGCCAATATTTTAAATTGCTTTTTGGCAAGTAGCCGTGTTTAGGACAATTATGCCAAAAGCAGGAATCTATAAAAATAACTGTCTTGTATTTCGGCAAAACAAGATCTGGCTTGCCAAAATATTTACTGCTGTTTTTTCTATATCTAAAGCCATTTTTCCAAAGAACTTTTCTGAATAAAATTTCAATTTTTGTGTCCTTGCTTTTGATTTTGGACATTATTTCACTTCTTTTTTTCTTTGAAAAAACATCCATACGCTATAAATTGGAATTTTCTTTAAAATCGTTATAGCTTCCGGTCGCGGAAAAATTAATTTCAAATTGATCGTCGGAAATTTTATCTATTCTCACTGAATCAACTCCTATCATTTGCAGCTTGTCGTAAGTAAGCAATTCACCCTCTTTTAATCCCAAAACATCGCGCAATATCCATTGCCCGAGTTCTCTATTTGAATATGACATCAATGCTTTGCCATTATCTTGGCAAACTTTTGATTTCATTTGTCTGCCGTCGGGCAATCTTAATATAAAGGGGTTATCTCGATCTGGAAAAAATTTAGGAAAATTATGATGAATTTCCGCCGGAATTGGAATATAAACTTCGTTAATATCCCTAGATCTTCCTCCGGCATTCCATTGGTTAAGTCCGCTTTTTTCAAAAACTGTTTGATTTCTCCCATAAAGTGGTAAAAACACAGTTTGCTTGATCTTGGTTTCGCTTTCAAATTCAAGCCCCTTGATATTCAGCAATTTTTCAAGTTCGGCAAGGGGATTTTCTAAAATTTCAACTTCAAATTTATGTAAAATATTTTCCGTAACGAATCTTTTTGTCAGCGTGCTTTTTGAAACCAAAAAAGAATAATCGTTTTTGCCGTCTTGGAAAGATATTGACCCAGTATTTTTCTTAATATTTTTGATATTACCGACTTCTATTATATTCATCGGCTCCTCAAAAATCAAAAATTTTCCCTTATCCCTCAATACGCAATGATAAATAGAGTTTTCCAACCCATGGGCTTTTTCCGTAAAATTTATTCTTGCATTTCTCAATTCAGCAATTTTTAAAACAAGCTTTTCAGCGTTTAAATTTTCGTACAAAGCTCTGTCGCTGTTAAACTCCGCCACCTTTTGATAAGTTTTAGAATTGCCGACTAAAAATGTTTTCAATCCGATCCCGAGTTTATTCTTTTTTGCGTCTGCCGAAACATCGCTTCTTGATAAATCTTCAGCTTGAAAAGATTTGCAAAAAATTTTCTCGGCGATTCTGTAATATAAATATGGAACTGGAGAATCTGAAAATAAATTAGAAAGGCACCCTGCTATTTTAAGAAATTTTTTGTATTCTACCTGCTGTTGTTTCGGTTGGTTAGGGAAGAAAATCATATTTTTTAAGTTAAAGTTTTTTTAATACTTGCAGCAACCCGCTCAATTACTGGAACAGAAACAGAATTGCCTAATTGCTTGTAAAGACATGAGTCAGCGATATTCGGCAATTTAAAGTTTTTTGGAAACCCTTGAAAATTAGCGCATTCTCTGGGGGTCAATTTTCTGATTCCTTTTCCATTTAAAACCAAGGGGACATTATGGCCTCCCATTCCCATGTTTGCCGTTAAAGTCGGACAAACTCCGTTTTTATTTTCTCTTACATATTTTCTTCTCCACTGATAAACAGTATCTCTTTTAGTTATATCTTGTTTTAATTTAACGTAAAGAGGTTTATTATTATAATAATACTTATCATCCGCGTCTTGTTTTTCTAAACAATCATGAATTGTTTTCGTGAGGGGTATTTTTTCTGGAAATTCAAAATTATTATACGCTTCTTGATTCAAAAATCCGACAATATAAATGCGTTCTCTGTTTTGCGGTATATTTCCATATTCCATTGTGTTCAGCACCTTGTCAACTACATGATAGCCGAGTTTTTGAAGTTCTTTATAAATAATTTTTATTGTGTTTCCATTATCGTGGTTTTTAAGATTTTTGACATTTTCAAGCAAAAAAGCTCTTGGCTTTTTATCTTTTAAAATTCTTATAATTTCAAAAAACAAATTACCCCTGCTATTATCTAAAAAGCCTTTGCGATACCCAGCGATTGAAAAAGGTTGACAAGGAAATCCGCCCGTTAAAATATCAAAATCAGGGATTATGTTTGATGAAATTTTAGATATGTCGCCAAGCACCAATGATTTTTGATCGCCGGAGAAGTTGAAATCATAAGTTACTTTACAGTCTTTATCAAAGTCATTTGAAAAAACACATTCAAATCCGGCGTTTTCAAAACCGATTTTTATCCCGCCTATGCCAGCGAATAAATCTAAAATTTTTAGTTTGCGCCCATTCTCTTGGCCGGCATATTCTGTTTTTTTATCTATCAGTAAATCAAGAAGCGAGAACTGCACTCCGTCAGAAATATAAAAATTTTGTTTATCTCCGCTTTGCAATTTTTCAAAAAAACTGTAATTATTTTCGTTCCCGATAATAATAAAATCAAGAACATTTACGCCCATTATTTTACCTGCTTCGATGATTTTATTAAAAATTTCTTTATCTTGTTTGCTCGGCTCGGGGTCGCCTGAAGGGTGATTATGCAACAAAATAATGCTGGCCGATCTTAATTCAACGGCTGGTCCAAAAATTTCCCGCGGATGTATCAAGCTCTTATCAAGAGTACCGATCGATATTATCTCTTTTTTTATTAAAGCATTTCTCGCATTTAAAAAAAGACAGACTAAATATTCTTTTTTCTTTTCTTTTAAATCAGAATTTAAACTAATTGCATCTTTTGCGGTCAAAACTAAATTTTCCTGCGGTTTTTTTTCGTCATAAAATCTTTTTACCAAAGCAAGCGATGATATAATTTGCAACGCTTTTGCTTCGCCGATTCCTGAAATTGCGAGCAAATCATCAATAGTTAAATTTAGAAAATTACCGCCATATTTTTTAATGATTTGCTCTGAAAGCTGTTTGACATTTTTTCCTTTTATACCGCTTCCGATAAGAATAGCTAAAAGTTCGCTCTTGGAAAGCGCGTCGGGGCCTTTTGCTAAAAATTTCTCTCTCGGCCTGTCAATTTTCGGAATATCTTTGATTTTAGGCATAATTATAGAGTTGAGTTTAACTGCCTATATTATAGCAAATTGGTGTTAATTTTAAAAATAAAAATCGTCTTTTGATTGCGGAGAGTAGCGGAGCAAGCAAAAGATACCTTATACCCCTCTTAATTAAAGAAAAAGAAATTTGTCCCGCAATGGCGGGATAAAACAATTCCGACGGCTGTCAGAAAAAAGAAAAGGAATATTTTGGCATAACGCATCGGCGTATGCAAAGTTACCGATTTTCTACCTTTAGTGTATCAATAATAAAGGAAGTCGGCAACTTGGGTGAGTACTGAGCCGAGGGGTTAACCGCATATGCCGTGTTAAGTGACCCGACCCATCAAAGTATTGCGTAGCTGTTTAAAATTTAGCTAATATAAAAGATATTTTTAGTTTTAGTTGACAGATATAATTAGGTATTCTATATTGTAGCTACAAAATTTGAACATTGAAAAGGAGAAAAGTCATGAAATTAATCGTCTATGTAAAACCAGTTGACTTTAAACAAAACAAAAGAAAGTCATTAAGAGGTGGAAAAATAGTATGTGGTAGTACAATACGGGAAGTTGTCGCCAGAATCAAAAAATCAGCAGAGGATGGATTTGTCCTCGCTACAGTAGTTTCTCTGGATGAAATTGTCGAATTAACTTCTGACGGTCAGGTGATCATCGGGGTTAAGGAGTTCTATTGATACATACAAGAAGAGGAGCGCTCCCAAGCCTCCTCTCTTTTTTTTGTAAAAAAACCACCAGCGGTTGGGTAGTATTTCAAATAGTCATAAAAAAACAGTCTTTTAAAAAGACTGTTTTGTAGAGTAAAGATAGAGAATTTTATTCAGTAATAATAAATTGATCTTTAAAAATACCGTCTTGAATGGTTTTACGGTCGAGATTACCGTGCTTATCAGGCAGGATAACTCTCAAAACTGTTCGTTCATTTTCTTTGGCTTCAATAAATGTAACATTAAAACTCTTTACAATATCACTTATGCGCATATTCGGTCTAAAGCTTTCTCCTGATTTTATACGATTTACTAAGTTGACAGCAAGACTATGGAGGATGGAAAAATCAATAGGCAGAACAAGTTGTAGATCTAAATGATTGAAGTTTTCAGGTAGTCCATGAGTATGGTAGTTCACTTGGTTTTCATGAAAGTAGTCAGTAACAAAATGAGCGCACCAACCGTACTTTTTAAATGCATTCTCTTGTTTTTGTTTTATATACCCATGTCCGTATTTACAATAATCGCATTGACATTCATTTTCATGTGAATTTTCTTGCATTTCTATTCTCCTTTTTTTTAAAGAACTTAATGATGTGCTAATTTATACAGTATTATATTTAAAAAATATAATTTTGTCAATACTAAAATCACCAGCGGCTTTTTTGCTGGTTTTTATACAAAAAGAGCCTCAAATTAGAGGCTCTTTTCTTTTTTAACTAGTCTGAATTTTTATACCCGGTCCCATGCCTGAGGAAATCGACATATTGAGAATGTAGCTCCCTTTGGATGAAGACGGCTTGGCTTTTTTAATCGCGTTAATCGCCGCGTTCAGATTCTCGGTAATATCTTCATTGCTGTTGGATACTTTTCCCAGCACCAGATGCACATTTCCGCCGCCGTCGCTTTTGAACTCTGTTTTGCCTTTCTTGAACTCAGCGATGGCATCAGCGATATGCGGGGTGATGGTATTATTCTTCGGTGAAGGCATTAGTCCGCGCGGCCCCAGTACTCTGGCGGCCGGCGCGAGCGCCTTCATCATTTCCGGCGTGGCGAGCGCGACATCAAAGTCGGTTTTTTTCGTCTGGATGATTTTTTTGATCATCTCTTCGCCGCCGACAATATCGGCGCCGGCGGCTTTGGCCGCTTTTTCATCATTTGAGCCGACGAAAGCGGCAATAATTCTTTTTTTGCCGGCGGCCTTGGGGAAGGTAATTCCGGCTCTGACTTGCTGATCGCCTTTTTTCGGGTCAATGCCCAGGCGGGCGTGCAGTTCAACATTAGCGTCGAATTTTACGCCGGAGGTTTTTTTCACCAGCTCAACCGCTTCGGCGATTGGATATGCTTTTGATTTTTCGACAAGCTTATTAAGTTCATTTAAACGTTTTCCCATATGTTTGTGGTGCAGATGATAGATTTGTTGTCTATCTCCCACGGTTACTATTTTTGATTGAAGATTGCAGATTTATGATTACGAAATCAAAAATCATAAATCAAAAATCATAAATTAATTATTTAATTTCTACGCCCATTTGTTTGGCTGTGCCTTCAATGATATTCATCGCCGCTTCAACCGTGTGCGCGTTGAGATCCTCCATTTTGTTTTCGGCAATTTGCTTCAGTTGCGCGCGGGTAATACTGCCGGCTTTTTCTGTTAACGCTTTGCCTGAGCCTTTTTTAATCTTGGCCATTTGCTTTATCAGTTCGGATGCCGGCGGTTTTTTCATGATAAAAGTATAACTGCGATCTTTGAAAACAGTGATTTCCACCGGAACCAGATCGCCCATTTTGTCCTTGCTTGCTTCATTGAACTTCATGCAGAATTCCGCAATATTCAGTCCGGCCTGACCGAGCGCCGGACCGACGGGCGGGGCGGGGTTTGCCTGACCGCCTCTTATTTGTAGTTTGATTTTTGTTAATATTTCTTTTGCCATAGTAGTAAGTTTATTTGTACGGATCTAAAGCGCTAACGATCGCTTAATTCAAATTTGTTGTACGGGTCTATACCTTACCAGATGAATGCGCCTGCCTGCCGGCAGGCAGGAATGTTGCAAATAATGGTAAGTCTAAGTCCGCAAAGAGCATTTGAATTAATGGTTCGTACGTTCGTGTAAATCCGTATAATATTACTTTAATTATATTTTTTTAATTTGTAAAAAGTCTAAATTCACCGGTGTTTCGCGTCCAAACATGGAAATGAGCACTTTCACCTTGCCTTTGTCAGAATCAACCTCGGTAACTTTTCCTTCCATATTCTTAAACGGACCATCAGTGATGCGAACGGGAGTATCTTTGGTCACATCAATAGTGTAGGTAGGTTCATCGACGCCCATGCGCTTTTGCAGAGATTTAATCTCTTGCTCGGAAATGGGAGTCGGGATGGTGCCGGTGCCGATGAAGCCGGTTACGTTCGGAGTGTTGCGGACAACATACCAGGAATCGTCAGTTACGAACATATTTACCAGTACATAGCCGGGGAAGATTTTTTCCTCAATCACTTGCCGTTTGCCGTTTTTAATTTTAATCTTTTTTTCTTTGGGGATTATAATGTCAAAAATTTTGTCTTCCATATCCATTGATTCGACTCTTTGTTTTAGATTGCGAACCACGTTTTCTTCATAACCGGAATAGGTATTAATGACATACCATCTTTTTCCCAAATTAGCTGTTTGTTTAGCCATATATTTTTGTCTCCAAATTTTTTAGCAAAAAAATGGATAGCTAAATTAATTAATAAAGAAGTTCAAGCCAAAGTTAAAGATATAATCAAGCCCGCCTAAGTATAGGGCTACTATCAGGCTAATCGCAATAACCAAAATAGTATATTGCTGGGTTTCTTTTTTTGTCGGCCAGGTTACTTTTTTCATTTCATGAAAAGAATCTGCCACATATTTGCTAGATTTAGCTAAAATATTCATATATTTAATTAAGTCGTTGTATTTAAAAACAGACCCCTTTGAGGTCGTTTATTATTTATCTACATATTACATTAATTACTAAATAATGTCAAACCGGTCTAATTTGTTTTGGAAAAAATAGGGGAGATAGAGAAAAGCTAGCTATTCTCCCCTAAAAAAGTTAGGTCTTAATTTCTAGTTCTAGTTGCGAGGTAATTATGCTAGTCGTTGCAATAGGTTCAAGATGGCTTAAGAAACAACACTTTGTGCCGTCAGCGGTTTTTACTTTTGCCATTGGCGCTGGTTCGTCCTCTGGCGAGATTTCGGTAATTTTTCCAACTACATCTGAATTAACAACTCTAACTTTTTGGCCGACTGCTAACGAATTTTTTTTCATTATATATTCTCCTTTCAATACAGAAATTAAGCGTACCTAACTAAATGTAAGGAACAACTTTCTTTGGTATGAATTAAATATCCAAGTTCTGCACATTGGCGGCGTTTGCCTGGATAAACTTGCGTCTGGGCACAACATCGGTTCCCATCAAAATATCAAAAGTTTCATCAGCGCGCGCGGCATCTTCCACGGTTACTTTCAGGAGGCTGCGATTTTCCGGATTCATGGTTGTTTCCCAGAGCTGGTCAGGATTCATTTCGCCAAGGCCTTTGTAGCGCTGGATGGAGATTTTAGTACTGGATTTTGCCTTTGTTTCCTCGGCGGTTTCGCCATCTTCCAGTCGCACTAATTCACCGTCTTCATCTGTTTCTTGCACTTCTTCAACTTCACCGCCCAGTTTTTTTATAATTTTATTTTTTTCGTCTTCATTGTAAACCCAGAATGATTCCTTGCCTTGTTTTATCTGATAGAGCGGCGGCTGAGCAATGTAAATATTGCCGTTTTCGACCAGCAGTTTGAAATGGCGGTAGAATAGGGTAAGCAACAGGGTTCGAATGTGGGAGCCGTCAACATCGGCATCAGTCATGATAATGACGCGGCTGTAGCGCAGTTTTTCGACATCGAGTTGTTCATCGATATTTGTACCCAAGGCAATCACCAAGTTTTTAATTTCATTGTTCGCGAGCATTTTGTCCAGGCGCGCGCGCTCAACATTGAGGATTTTTCCGCGCAGGGGAAGGATAGCCTGAAATTTACGATCGCGGCCTTGCTTGGCGCTTCCACCGGCCGAGTCTCCCTCGACAATATAGAGTTCGCACTCTTCCATTTTTCGCGAGGAGCAGTCAGCCAGTTTTCCGGGCAGGGTCATGCCGTCGAGCGCGCCTTTGCGCAGAATGCTCGCGCGGGCGGTGCGGGCGGCAATGCGGGCTTGCGCCGCCAGAGCGCATTTGCCGATAATCGCCTCGGCTTCCTTGGGATGTTCTTCCAAAAATATACCGAAAGACTCGCCAAAAATTTGTTCTACATAAGTTTTGATTTCCGCGTTGCCAAGCTTGCTTTTGGTCTGTCCCTCAAACTGCGGTTCGCGCAGCTTTACCGAGACAATCGCGGTCAAACCTTCTTTGGTGTCGTCACCGGTTAGATTTTCTTCTTTTTCTTTTAGTAATTTTTTTTCGCGAGCGTAGCTATTTATAGTTTTGGTCAGAGCTGAACGAAAACCGGACATGTGCGTGCCGCCTTCCGGGTTGTGGATATTATTAGCAAAGGAAAAAACCTCTTCATTGTAGCCGTCATTGTACTGCAAGGAGACTTCAACTTTGGTATCTTCAATATCTTTATCAACATAAAAAATGGTCTCGTGTTTTGGCGTTGAATATTGGTTGAGCGCCTTGATGTAGGCTTTGACACCGCCTTCGAAGTGAAATTTAAACTTTTTTGGTCGGTGGCCATGGCGTTTATCCTCCAGAATAATGGTGATGCCTTTGGTAAGATAGGCCTGCTGGCGCATGCGGTCCAGTATTTTTCCCCAGTCAAAATTTGTCTCGCTAAATATGGTCGGGTCAGGCTTAAAAGTAATAATAGTTCCATTTTTTTTAGTTGTGCCGATTGCTTTGACTTTGGCTTTTGGTATGCCGATTTTATACTCTTGCACCCAGATTTTTCCATTGAGATGAACCTCAGCTTTCATATACTCCGAAAGGGCGTTGACAACCGAGACGCCGACGCCATGCAAACCGCTGGAGACTTTGTAGCCGCCGCCGCCGAATTTGCCGCCGGCGTGCAGTGTGGTCATAATGGTTTCCAGCGCTGATTTTTTGGTTTGTTTGTGCATATCAACCGGAATGCCGCGGCCGTTGTCTTCAACCTCAATCATGCCGTTGTCTAGCAAGGTTAGGTTGATCTGATCAGCGTGTCCGGCCATGGCTTCATCAATGCCGTTGTCCACGACCTCCCAGATGAGGTGGTGAAGGCCGGTGGTTGAGGTTGAACCAATATACATGCCCGGGCGTTTGCGCACGGGATCAAGTCCTTCCAGGACGGTAATATTTTCCGCTGTATAGGTTGATTTTTGAATCTTATTTTTGTCTGCCATATAGTGATTAAATACAATTAAAAAACACGAAAGAGTTAATCGAGTTATAATATAATTTTAGCATAGAGTTTATAAAAAGGTAAGTCTTGACGTTTATTAAATAATATGATGATATTTAGTATTATTAAGAAATATTTTAGTTAAGATATTTTTTTGGCACAGTAGCTAACCCGCTCTGATGTATTCGGGTTAGAAAAATTTTTGTAATAACTATCCGCCGCGATTTTTTAGTCGCGGTATTTTTTTATCCAAAATTTTTTTTGTTTCAAAAGTATAATTATGTTATAATAAAAATAAGTTTTAACTAAAAGAACTCGATTTTGATATGAGTTTATTTGATGTATTTACAAAAAAGTCCGGCGATCCAAACGAGCCGGAAGATGCAGGCGCGCAAAATGGCCAAGCTGGCGGCGGGGCGGAAAAAGAAATCAGCGAGCTAAATGTCCGCGAGGCTAATCTTGACCGCTATCAGTCTGTCACCGGCGGACCGACTATGAAACAGCTCTCAGTTGGCCTATGGTGGGTTAGAAATAGAAAAAAAATCAGACACATTGTCTATGGCTTGATAATCTTTTTTTGCGTAGTTACGGTGAGCTATGGCGCTTATGGCATCGGTTCATACATTTATTTCGGCGTCGCCGCGGATGACAGAATAGCTCTGGATTTGTCTCAGGTGGAAACGCATTACGCCTACTTGGCGGCGCGCGCCGCGGAAGAATTGGAATTTGGCCAGGTTTATATTTTTCCCGCCGGCGATCAGTCCTACAATTTGGCGATGGAGATAAATAATCCCAATGAAGACTGGTATTTGACTTTTAATTATAGCTTTGTTTTTGGCGATAAGCAAACGCCGGTCCAGCCGTTTTACATTATGCCAAAAGAAAAAAAATACTTAACTGAGTTTTTGTATAAAAGCGAGCAAAAAATAGCAACCGCCGAATTACTATTAAGCGATGTTTATTGGCAAAGGGTCAGCCAGGTCAATTTTTCAGACGAGGAAAACGTCAGTGAATTTTTGGATAATCATTTGAATATTAGCGCGCGCGGCATTGAAGCTAGCAGGCGCAACAATTTAAGTCAGGTAAAGTTTATTATTAGCAATAATACCGCCTTTAACTACTGGGCGTTAGACTTATATATTACGGCCAAGCAGGGGTCACGCTTGGTTGATATCAACAAGATTCAGATTCAGCAGCTTAAGTCCGGCGAAGAGCGTGAAATAATTTTCATCTGGCCGACGAATTCAGCCGGCGCGATAATTGAGGTGATACCGTCGGTAAATATTTTTGATAAGAATAACTATATGCCTTTTGATTTCGGTTCCGGCCAGGAAAAATAACATCTCCACAAGTCTACAAATTTACGGTAAGCATTACAAATATGTTTTTTAAGTCCGCGGCGGCTTAACTAGGCTATTTATAATGTTTGTTGCGATTTGTTGATTTGTGGAGTATTTTATAGTTATGTTCCAGAGAATATTCACACATCTTAAACAATTTGACTGGATTATCATTATGTCGGTGGCAGTGCTCATCGGCATTGGTTTGGCTGAAATATACAGCGTTGCTTTGGGCGGCGGCGATACTGCTTTGTTGAATTTCAAAAAACAAACCGTTTTTGTCGGCGTTGGCATGCTGCTGCTTTTTTTTATGAGTTATTTTGATTTTCACTCGCTTTATAATTTTAGCACCTGGATTTATGTAATTGGCATCGGTCTGCTGGTTTTTGTGCTGTTATTTGGGCAGACCGTTCGCGGCACAACCGGCTGGATTGAGTTTTTTGGTTTTCGCCTGCAGCCGGCGGAATTGATAAAAATCGCCGTTATCATTATTTTGGCCAAATATTTTTCATCGCGTTCATATCGCACGGACCAGCTTCGGCATATTTTTTTTACCGGTATTTTGGCAAGCCTGCCGGTAATTTTAATTTTACTACAGCCTGATTTTGGGTCAGCCATGATTATTTTTATATTCTGGCTGGCGATTCTGGGGATATTCGGATTGAATCGCCGGCAGATATTGGTCATTGGCCTGTTGGCATTGATAGTTTTTGCCACTAGTTTTTTCTTTATTTTAAAGCCTTATCAGCGCGAGAGAGTTCTTACTTTTCTTAATCCCAACATCGCCTCGCTTGATCAAGGGTATAATATCGCCCAAGCAATTATTGCGATTGGTTCGGGAGGATGGTACGGGCGCGGGCTGGGTTTTGGTTCGCAGTCGCAGTTGAAATTTTTGCCGGAAAGCCAAAATGACTTCATATTCGCGGTTATCGGCGAGGAACTGGGCTTGTTCGGCGCCATGCTGGTGTTAGTTTTTTTTGGCGTGCTGTTTTTTCGTTTGGTTTACTGGCTGAGGCATATTGATAATAATTTTGGCATTTATATAATACTTGGCGCCGTAATACTGCTCTTTACGCAGATGTTCATTAATATTGGCATGAATGTCGGCCTTTTGCCGGTAGTCGGAATTTCATTGCCTTTTATCAGTTACGGCGGCAGTTCTTTGATAGCCAGTCTGGCGCTAATCGGCATTGTTGAGAGTATTATTATAAAATCACGCCATATATAAAAAGAGTCTTTTGAGGTTTTATAATAGCATTTTTTATTTATTGACAAAAATTAGCAAATGGTATATAAATGTATTAATAGAATTTACTTCTCTAAATCAAGAATATGACACAATTAAAAGTACAAGAAAGACCAAAAGATAAAAGCGCCAATGAACTGCGACGGTCAGGCATGATTCCGGCGGTTGTTTACCATCAAGGCAAGGAAGCTTTTGAAATGGCTTTGAATTATATAAAGTTTGAAAAACTATATGAAAGCGCCGGTGAATCAACATTGATTGATTTGGTAATGCCTGATGAAACCAAGAAAAAGGTTTTGATAAATGACGTGCAAAAAGACTCCATGCGCGGACGGTTTATACACGTTGATTTTTATGAAGTTGATATTACCAAAAAAGTAAAAGTGCCGGTGGAAATTAATTATATCGGTGAAGCGCCGGTGGTAAAAACAGATAATGGCGTTGTTATGAAACTGCTTGATGAGATTGAAATTGAGTGTTTGCCCAATGATTTGATCCAAAATATTGAAGTTGATTTGTCTGTTTTGACGGCCTTTGACAGCGCTGTGCACGTGGCTGATTTAAAAGTTCCTAGTACCATTACGATAATTAATCACGCCGAAGATGTGGTTGTGAACATTGCCGAACCAAAGCTGATTGAAGAAGAAAAGCCGGTTGTTGAAGAAGCCGCGGCAGACGGTCAAGGCGAAGCGAAAACAGACGCAGCCGGTGGAAAAGAAAATGCCGAAACCGGCAAAGAAGAAAATAAAAAATAAAACAAATATAATTCAAGTTTTCAAGTGAGGATATGAAAACAAAAAGTATCACGCCGGAATTAGGCGTGAAAACTGAAACTGTCAACAAAAAAATGTTATTAAAAAAATGGCAAAAGTTGGCAGTTTTATTTTTGGCGTTAATATCACTGCTTTCAGTTGTTTTTTTTACTTTTTATATCCAGCATAAGTTTAATAAATTTGATCAAATCGCCATTGAAAATTCAGCGGCCGCCGCGCAAAATTCGCAGGACGATATACCGTCAAACTATATTCGCCGGCAGCTGGACGGTGTTTACGTCGAGCCTGAACAGGCTGATAATTTTCCCCGAGCGGTGATGATAGACAATGACCCGCGCGCGCGTCCGCAAGGCGGGTTGGCAGCCGCCAACTTAGTCTATGAAGCTAGAGCAGAGTCAAACATCACTCGTTATTTGGCGGTTTTTAGCGAACTAAGCGATATTGAAAAAATCGGCCCGGTGCGCAGCGCGCGTCCTTACTTTTTAGATTGGTCGCAAGGAATTGGCGCGCTGTATGTCCATGTCGGCGGCTCCCAGCAGGCTTTGAAAAAAATTCAAACCGAAAGAATTCTTGATATTGACGAGTACTACAATGAAAATTTTTTTTGGCGCGCCGATGATAAATCAGCCCCGCACAACGTCTATACCTCCGCGGAGTTGATGAACGAATATCTGCAGTTGTTGTCAGTGGATAAGCCGCGTTACAGTAGCTGGCTGTACAAAGACGATTTGGAGTTTGATAGTCGTTCGGAAGCACAGCAGATAGAGATAGATTACGGCGTATTTAATTTTAACGTTGTTTGGGTTTACAATAAAGAAAGCAATAGCTATACGCGCCAGCAAGCCGGCATTATTTATAAAGATCTTGATGAAAAAACCGTTGAGGCGAAAAATATTATCATTATGTCTGTTGAATCAGAGGTGATTGATAGTGAGTTGCGGCGGGAGATGGCGACGATTGGCAATGGGCGAGCCGTATATTGTTTTGACGGCGCTTGCCATGACGGTGTGTGGAGAAAGGCAAACAGTAAAGAGAGAGAAAAAATTTATGATATCAACAATGTTGAGGTGAAATTTAACGCTGGTACGACCTGGATACAGGTGGTGCAGGATGATGTTTCTGTAGTAATTAATTAATAATTTTGCATATTTGTAAACTGCATATTTGTAAATTTTAAATTTTAGTGATATATTGTTTATATATAAATTAGACTAATTTATGGTTAATAAAAAGAAAAATATCACTATTGATGATTTAGCTGTTATGGTTCAGAGTGGTTTTGAGGAAGCTAAATACGAAAATAATGCTAGGTTTGAAAAGATAGAAAAAGAATTAGAATTTTTAAAAGATGGGCAAGAAAAAATTCAGTTAAAACTGGATAATGTTGCTTACCGTTTTGAATTAGTAGAATTACAAAAGCGAGTTCAGCTTTTGGAAGATAAAATGTTGAGATCTTCAAAGCGGTATTAATTTTTTTAAAATTTAATTACAGAAATTCTATCAAGACCGGCCAGGTCTTTTTTTATTTCCACATTTTTTGCAAAGGAAAATATTTTTTTTATTTCCTCGCCGTGAGTTTCGCCGATTTCACACAGCAGGGTAATTTTTAATTTTGGAAAAAGTTTTATCAACTGTTTCACTTGATCTGAAAGTTCGCGGTACAAGTTTAACCCGTCAGCGCCGCCGTCAAGAGCAAGCCGCGGTTCATATTTGAGCGCCTGGCTGTTTGACGACTTTAGTAAGTTCTTCATATCAGAATCAAGGTAGGGCAGATTGGCAGTAACTACTAAATCGCGTAACGCGCAACGCGTAACGCCTAACGATTTTATAAATGGTTCTAAAAGATTGCCATGAAGAAATTTTATTTTTTTATCAACACCGTGCATCCTGGCATTTTTTTTCGCGACAGCGAGCGCGTCTTGGGAAATGTCAGTGGCAAATAATTGCAAATTGCAAATTTTAGAATGCAAAATGTTTAATTCTTTTGCCAGTGTGATGATAATGCACCCACTGCCAGTTCCTATGTCAATAATATTTGCGTTCATTCCTAATTCATAATTCCTCATTCGTAATTCATCAATTATTATTTCCGTTTCCGGCCTTGGCACGAGTACGCGCTCGTCAACATAAAACTTTCGGCCGTAGAATTCTTTTTCTTTCGTTAAGTAGGCTAAAGGAACGTGCTTGGCGCGCTGGGCAATTAAATCATTAAACTTTTTAACCTGTCTTTCGTTTAACTTAATTTCAGGATGAGCTAAAATATGTTCTCTGGATTTTTTCAAAGTAAATGATAATAAAAGTTCCGCGTCTAGCGAGGCGGAATTAATGTTTGATTTGTATAATTTTTTGTAAGCTTTTGCTAGGGCTATTTTGCAAGAGTATGTCATATATTGCTAGTAGATTAAACTCCAAGTTCCAAATAGCAAACCACAAACAAATTCTAAATATTAAATTTTAAATTTTTAAAACTTGAGATTTGTTTGTCCGCCAGCTGGCGGATTGGAATTTGTTATTTGGAGCTTAAAGAAAAATTTTTATACCACTGCCATTTTTAACTCATTAATTACTGGTTCTAATCCTCCATTGAGTATTACCGCAATGTTGTGCCACGATTTTTTTATTCGGTGATCGGTGATTCTGTCTTGAGGAAAGTTATAAGTGCGGATTTTTTCCGAACGGTCGCCGGAGCCAATTTGCACTTTGCGTTCAGCCGCTTCTTTTTGGTGGCGTTCGTTTTCAATATTAGCCAAGATTCGCGAGCGCAGGACGCCCATGGCTTTTACTTTGTTTTGTTGCTGTGATTTTTGATCCTGGCAGGTAACCACGGTGCCGGTAGGTATATGGGTGATGCGAACGGCTGAGTTGGTCGTATTGACCTTTTGTCCGCCCGGCCCGCTGGCGGCGTAGGTATCGATTTTTAGATCTTCATCTTTTATCTCAACGTCAACTTCTTCGGCTTCCGGAAAAACAGCGACAGTTATGGCTGAGGTATGCACGCGTCCGGCTTTTTCCGTCTCTGGAACGCGTTGGACACGGTGCGTGCCGCTTTCGAATTTAAAATCTCCGTAAGCGCCGGTTTGCCCCGCCAGCAAGGGGAGGGGTGAAATTACTTCAAAAATAATTTCCTTAAAACCGCCGATGCCGATGCGGTGCGAGTCCAGAATGTTTACCTTCCAGCCTTTATTTTCCGCGTACTTTGTGTACATGCTAAAAAGGTTGGCGCAAAAGATCGCCGACTCATCGCCGCCGGCGCCGGCCCGGATCTCCAAAATCGCGTTTTTTTTATCCAGCGGATTTTTTGGATTCAACTCTTCATCAAGCTCAGTTTTTACTTTAATTTGTTCAGATTGCAATTGCGCTAATTCTTCTTCCGCCAATACTTTGAGTTCCGAGTCAGTTTCCGTGCCAATAATGTCTTGATTGTTCTTGATGTCAAGATTAATTTTGTCCAATTTTTCAATTAGTTCTATCAGGTATTTTAACTCCGCGTACTCTTTATTTAATTCAGCCATTTTTTTGGCATCAGCCCCGCCCTTACGGTCGGGGTGAAAAAAATTGTCTGGATTTTTTAATTCAGCTTCAAGTTGGGCGTATTTAGTTTTTATGCTTTCATAGTTTCGCATATTGAGATTGTTAGGCGAGGGATACAAACAAAAAACCAGCCAATTTCATTGTACCATATTGGCACAAAAAACGAAGCTGGTTATTTTTAGTTCAGTTACTTTTTTTCCTTAGCGGGTGATTTTTTTTCTGCTTTTTTCTTTGGTACGGCTATTTCTGCCGGCGTAAGCTTTACTTTTACCTCTTTATTTTCAGTTGCTTTTTTGGCGGCGCGAGTCGCTCGTTTGGTTTTTTTGCCTTTGCGAGTGTCAGCTAGCGCGCTTTTTAGTTCAACTTTTTTCTTGAACTTATCAACGCGTCTGGCAGTATCTACCAACTTTTGCTTGCCGGTGTAGAATGGGTGGCAGGCGCTGCATAATTCTATCTTAAGCTCCGGTTCGGTTGAACCGGTGGTAAAGGAATTTCCACAAGCGCAGGTTACTTGCGCTTTTGGGTAATAGATTGGGTGTATGTCTTTTTTCATAGTAAATTCAGTATTTTTATAAGATTAGTACTATCGTAGCATAAAATTATTTGATTAGCAAGACATGCCTAGTTTTTATTGACAAAAATAATATATTTTGTTAATATAAATAAAAATTTAGCACCTTAAAATCAATATTCAAACAATAAGAAAAAGGAGATATAAAAATGGAAACAGTCAGCTATAATGAAATTGTGGCAGTTAAGGATATATTGTTATCCAAACAAGGGCCACGTGAATTTTTTGGTCAAGGTGAATTAGAAGATTTGGCGCGTTCATTACAAAACAAAGGTGTCTTGTGTCCTTTGTTAGTAAAACCACATCCGAAACTAGCTGATAAATATCTTTTGATAGCCGGTGAGCGTAGGCATAAAGCGGCTTTAATTGCCGGATTATTAAATGTGCCAGTCTGTGTCTTAACTGCGAGTGATCGCGAGTGTGTAGAGATTTCTTTGGTTGAGAACATTCATCACAAAGATCTCGCGCCAATTGAAGAAGCAAGAGCATTTCGCTTTTGGCTTAATACTAATAGAGTAGCTATCAAACTGCCAGATGAATTTAAATCTTTTGAAGACTATCTCTCACATAAGATTAGCAAGTCAATTACCTACATCAAAGATCGTCTGGACTTATTAAAGATGCCAAATAAGGTGCAAGAATTAGTTGGCAGAGGCGATTTGAGTGTCACAAAGGCTAAAGTTGTTAATATGTTTGATACTGCTAACGATAAAATCGAGGCCGCAAAAATCGCGGCGGCGATGCCGCATATTTCAGAAAAAAGACTGAAAGAACAAGTCTTAGCAGGTCATCATAGGATCTGGGAGGCTAAAGTTAAGGGAGTTCCCTTATATCAACATTCTGCGCAAGCTAAAATCGCTAAGTTTTTAAAAGATTTAAAGTCTATTGAGCAAAGAACCAACCAATCAAGTGGTTACCAATGGAGTAGTATAAAAGAATATTTAAATCCATCCGCTTGGTTTGATTTTCGGTTACGATTATTTAATCTTGTGACCGATCTTGGATACATTCTTTATGATGCGATAAAAGATTCACGGCGCTTTGATCCTGCTGTTAACGCTGAATGCGACTATTCGTTTGCAGAGTTTGTTTGTGATATTGAAGAACTTTTTCCTGAAGCAGTGGAGAAAGAACGTGAGCGAAGGAGGCAGGGGGCGAAGTTGACAAAGTAAGGAACATAGCTTTTTACATAGGTGGTAATTGTTTTACCACCTTTTTTGTTTGATTTGACATAGTTTTCAAAATATATTAAACTATTGTTAGTTTTAAAAAATATTAATAATAGCTTACTTATTTATCACTCACGCTTCACTAATATTTCCTTGTTCTCGATAATATCGAGGATAAATGAAGCGGAGGAATCCCCGCAAAATATACGGGGTAAAAAAGGAAAAAATATGATAAAAATACCAACAGTTGAGGAGATGCTCAAGGCCGGTATGCATTTCGGGCATCGTACAAGCAAGTGGCATCCAAAGATGGCCCCTTTTATTTTTGGCGAACGCAATGGCATCCATATCATTGATTTGCAAAAAACGCAAAGCTTGCTTGAGGAGGCATTGTCATTTATTTCAAAAATGACCGCTGAGAATAAGACAATTTTACTTGTCGGCACCAAAGAACAAGTAAAAAACAAAATGGCTGAAAAAGCTAAAGAAATTAATCTGCCATATATAAATAATCGCTGGATCGGCGGTACGCTGACAAATTTTAGCGTTATTAAACTTTTGATCAGTAAGTATGTTGACCTAAAAAATCGCCAGGAGACCGGCAAATTATCAAAGTACACCAAAAAAGAACAACTTGATTTTGGAAAAGTTATTGAAAAACTTGATAGAATGGTTGGCGGCATTTCCACGCTGAAAAAACTGCCGGACGTGGTTTTTATCTGGGATATTAAGCATGAAAAAACAGCTGTCGCGGAGGCGCGGAAAAAGGGCATACCAATCATTGCCATTTGTGACACGAATGTGAATCCGCAAGGCATTAAATATATCATACCTTCTAACGATGACGCTACTAAATCAATTAAACTTATTTTTGATTTAATCGGCGAGGCTGTTATGGCTGGCCGCCAACAAGCTGTCCAAGCGCAAAAATAGATGGCTTCAACCCCGTCCCGCCATGGCGGGACAGGGTCAAACGCGAAATAAGAATTTATTAATTTTTTCAAAAAATTATGTTTGAACAAATAAAAGCCTTGCGCGAAAAAACCGGCGCCGGCATGATTGATGTAAAAAAAGCGCTTGAAGAAGCTGGCGGTGATATGGAAAAAGCAACCGACATTTTGCGCAAAAAAGGCGCTGCCAAAGCCGCCAAGCGCGCGGGTAGAGAGGCGAGCGAAGGCATCATTATTGCGAGCGTCAACGACGAAGGAAATGAGGGCTATATGGTTGAGGTAAATTCCGAGACAGACTTTGTTTCGCGCAATGAACAGTTTCAGGATTTTGCCAAAAAAATATTTGCCATCGTCAAAAATGAAAAGCCAAATAATCGTGAAGAATTACTGAAATTAACATTTGCTGACACGACTGTGCAAGCCAAGCTCGAAGAATTAACCGGCAGTATCGGTGAAAAGCTTGATATAAAAAATGTCGCGGTATTAAAAAGCGATCATGGCGTTGTCGCGAGCTATATTCATGCCAGCGGCAGAATCGGCGTTTTGATTGCGATGAGCGGGGTGGAAAAAGACAGTGAGATAGCACATGACCTGGCGATGCAGGTCGCGGCGAGTAATCCGAAATGTTTAACTCCGGCTGAAGTCGCGCCTGAAGAAATAGAACGGGAAAAAGATGTCTATCGTGAACAGCTAAAAAACGAGGGCAAACCCGAAGCAATGATTGAAAAAATTATCGCCGGCAAGCTAGGGAAATTCTATGAAGAAGTTTGTCTGGTAAAACAAATCTATATCAAGGATGATAAAAAAACGGTTGAGCAGGTTTTGCAAGCAGCCGGAGAAAACGTCAGTATTGAAAAGTTTGTCAGATTTTCATTATAAAAATTTTTATCAGAAGGCGGGCAAACTTGTCTCGTCCGCCTAGACTCGGCGAGGCTAGCTGAAACTTTGGCGAAGCGAGTATTTGACCGCCTTTTATAAATTTACAAAAAAACAGGAATTAACGAAGGCGGCCAAACGTTTGGCCGCCTTCTTTTTTTAATTTTCTTTTTATAGCCAAACGTTTGGCCGCCTTCTTTTTTTAATTTTCTTTTTATAGCCAAAACGCTTGACCGCCTTCTTTTTTTTGATATAATTAGGTAATTAAAATCATGTTATTTGAAAGGAGCGGTATTATGCAACAAATTATCGGTTGTATCGCCTGCTGTTACCTATTGTACATTGTGTCAGTGCTTTTGGTTATTGGTCTTTTTATGCATCCTTGGCTGAACAAATTTTCCGAAAGCAAGTGGTTTCAATACTTTTTTATTTATTACAACATCGGCTGGGTAGTGCCGCTGTGGTTGCTCGGCTTTGGGCCGGAGGATAGTTACTAAATATTATGTTAAGCCGGAACTTATTAGTAGGTTCCGGTTTTTTTGTTGTAATTTTTTCAAAACTTGTTAAACTTAAACCAAGTTCTTTAAAATAAAATTGGAGGTAATCTAAAATGAACACGGCGATTGAATTTCAAAGTTTTCCGCTCACGGAGAATCATCAAAAGATTTTAAGAAAAGCGACTTTAGGCAATGCCTGGATTGAGATGATCAGGGACTGGGGAACCAATCCGGAGTGGGAGAATAATTTGTATTTTAACTTTGGACCATTAGTGCCCCACACCATTCAAGAAATCAGAAACATACTTTCACAAGAGAAAATTGATTTTGTTGAGTTAGTTAAAGAAGTATTATTTTTGAAATTTATTTTTACCAAAGATGGCCAAGACGCTTTCATGCTGGAACTTATTATCGGCAAGCGGCCGGATTAGGAGGTGACATCATGATTTTACTGACAGACATATCATCTTTTGCAATAACAGGTAAGCAAAAAAAGTTGCTGCTGGATGCCGGATTGCATGAGTTTAATCTTTGTCTGATTACCTCTGACGGAGAGGGGCTTAAGCAAGTATACCAATCTTTTGGTCCGGTGCTTTTGGCAGCGATTAAGAATGTACGCCAGGCGTTAATCATTTCAGTTGGCATTCAAGAGGCTGTTATTTTTTTCCAGTCTATTTTTACCGAAGGTTACACGGCCGGATTGTACACTCGTTGTGGCAAACGTTCAAAGTGAAAGGCAGGTTTAAAACGATCATGCGATTAAATACTAGTTTTCAAAACAGGATTAGCATTACGGTTGCTTTCAAGAGGTTTTTTATGAAAGTTTGCCTGAACGCGCTGATTATTTTTGTCTGTTTGTTTCTTGTCTGTCTGCTGGGACGTGATATTCATTAGTGTTTTTTAGAAAAAAAATAATTTTTCAGGAAGGAAAAAAAATGATAGTAAGCGCATTACTAAACAGTCCGGCTTTTTTTAACGATATGATTTTGTCTATCAGGTACGCCTTGGGTGTAAAAATGTCAGAAGACATTATTATTTCAACTTTACCAAGCGAATTACCACTGCCGGTAAGAGAAAAACTTGTTACTCATGCTAAAGACAGTAAAGAAGAATTAACTAGGAAGGAGTTAAATGAAATATTCAATGCTATTGAAGAATTCGCAGCTGCCTAATCGCTCTTTATGTCAAAATAAAAAAATTTAGTAATGAGCCAGAGAATAGTTTATTCCCCGGCTTTTTCTTTTTTAAATAACAATGTGGTATAATGAAACTAAATTAATATTAAACTTATCATTATGCTCAGAAATATTATCTCAGGAAAAAAAAGCGTTAAAGTGGCAATAAATGGTTTTGGCCGCATCGGCCGGTCGGCATTCAAGGTAATGCTGAAAAATCCAAAAATTACCGTGGTCGCGCTTAATGATTTGGCAGACATAAAGACGCTGGCGCACCTACTGCAATATGACAGTGTTTATGGCGCTTACAGTGAAAAGATTATGAGCGCGCAAAATAGCCTTAGCATTGGCAAGAGGAAATTTGAAGTAACGGCGATCAAGGATCCGGCGCAGTTGCCGTGGCAGAGTCTGGATGTTGACGTGGTTTTGGAGTGCACGGGCAGATTTTGTACAACCGAACTGGCTGGCGCTCATCTGCGGGCCGGCGCGAAAAAGGTAATTATTTCAGCTCCGGCAAAAGATGAAGAGACTATAACTTGCGTAAAAGGCGTTAATGAAAATATTTTGAAAAAAAATGTAAAAATTATCTCCATGGCGTCTTGTACGACCAATGGGTTGGCGGCCGTGACCGAGGTGATCCACAGAGCTTTCGGCATCAAAAAAGCGCTGATGACGACAGTACACGCTTATACCGCTGATCAGAGTTTGGTTGACGGTCCGCACAAAGATTTGCGCCGGGCGCGCGCGGCGGCGGTAAATATTATTCCGACCACTACTGGCGCGGCGATAGCGACGACCAAAACCATTCCGCAGTTGGCGGGCAAGTTTGACGGCATGGCGATGCGCGTGCCGGTTGTCTCAGGATCAATCATTGATGTCGTTTACGTTCTGGGGAAAAAAGCCACCGAACAAAAAATTAATGAAGCCTTGCGCCAGGCGAGCGGACAGGCAAAATACAAAGGCATAATCACCGTCACCAAAGATCCGATTGTTTCCTCAGACATTGTCGGCAATCCGGCCTCGGCGATTGTTGATCTGTCTTTTACAAAAGTAATCGACGGCGATTTGGCAAAAGTCATAATTTGGTACGACAATGAATGGGGGTACGCCAACCGGCTGGCGGAAATGGCGGCGTATTTTGGCAGTATTTAATTTTTTATCATAATTCTTCCATTTAATAATTAAAAATTTTCAATTTTCAATCCCGAGTGCTCGGGATTGAAAATTGAAAATTTTTAATTATTAAATGGAAGAATTATGATAAAAAATTAAATACTGCCAAAATACGCCGCCATCTCCGCCAGCCGGTTGGCGTACCCCCATTCATTGTCGTACCAAATTATGACTTTTGCCAAATCGCCGTCGATTACTTTTGTAAAAGACAGATCAACA
>JAUYLZ010000017.1 GCA_030698385.1 bacterium
CCTCGCGCAGGTTACCGGCGTCAATCGTCACGGCGAGCAAATTGTCTTGTAGCGTTGGCGCCAGTATGGCCGCGAGCGTAGACGAGTCAACGCCGCCGCTGAAGCCGATGATTGCTTTTCTTCCGTTCAGCGCCGTCATAGTTTCGTTTTGAATGCTGACAGTTATGTCTGCCGGTTTCCAGTCTTTCGCGCCGCCGCAGATATTATAGACAAAGTTGGAAAGTATAATTTTTCCGCGCGGCGTATCAGGCACTTCAGGATGAAATTGTACGCCCCAAATTGGCCGTTTGACCGCGATAATGCCGGCGCAAGTCTCACTTGGCAAAGAGTAAGCGCACTCCTCAAAGCCGGACGGAATCTCCGTGACGCTGTCGCCGTGGCTGGTTATGACCGTTTGAGCGCCGCTCAATTGCGAAAAGAGCCGGTTGCGGTGGTTACAGACAACTTCTTCAACGCCAAAACCGCTTTGGTCGGTTATTGTTTCAACAGTACCGCCGAACTTCTTGGCTAGCCAGTGCATGCCATAGCAGATTCCTAAAACAGGGACATTATGATAAAACAGGTTTTCCGGAGGCTGTGGCGCGTTCGTATCATGAACGCTTGAGTTACTGCCGGACAGAATAATGCCGCGGGGATGATTTTCTTTGAGCCATAGCAGGGCTTGCTGGGGTGGTAAGAGCGCTGAACGCACGCCGATTTCACGCAGCGCGCGGGGAATGAGGGAGGCGTACTGGCCGCCAAGATCAACGACCAGAATTTGAATTGTGTCCATTATTTTTCTCCTTTTATTTTAAAATGAGCAATAGTTAGGGGTAGCTTAACATAAATGGTTTAAATTACAAATTACCAATAGCAAGCCCCCGGAAAATTTCAAATTTAAAATTTGCGGTTTAAGGTAAAAAAAGAAATCCAAATTCTTAATTGAATTGGATTTCTTTAAATTTTTTTAGAGTGAAAATCTATCTCGCGTACTCAATACAGCGCAACTCGCGAATGACGTTTACTTTAATTTCACCCGGATACTTAAGTTCATTTTCAATTTGCTTGGCGATGTCTTTAGCCAGGTTATAGGCGCGTAAATCATCAATTTTTTCCGGTTGGACAAAGACACGAACCTCGCGGCCAGCCTGAATGGCGTAAGCTTTTTCAACGCCTTCAAAGCCGGTAGCGACTTTTTCTAACTCCTCAAGGCGCTGAATGTAATTCTCCAGCGTATCGCGGCGGGCGCCCGGACGAGCGGCGGAAATCGCGTCGGCAACTTTTACAATTACCGCGATTAAATCAGCCGGCTTGTCATCATGATGGGTGGCAATAGCGCCGACAATGCTGTCCGGCAAGTTGAATTTTAGAGCGATATTTTTACCGATTTCCGTGTGAGTGCCCTGAACCTCGTGGTCAACCGCTTTGCCGATATCGTGCAGTAAGCCGGCTTTTTTCGCCACGCTTACATCTGCGCCGAGCTGATCGGCCAGCAGAGCGGACAGGTGGGCGATTTGGACAGAATGATTGAGAATATTTTGGCCATAGCTGGTGCGGTATTTTAGTCGGCCGAGAATCTGTATCAATTTGGGATCAAAACCGGTGATACCGAGGCTATAGAGCGCTTCTTCGCCGGCTTTGGTTATATCAATAGCCAGATCGCGCTTGGCGTCTTCTACCGCGCTTTCGATTTTAGCCGGATGAATGCGGCCGTCAACAATTAATTTTTCCAGAGCGCGTTTGGCAATATGGCGGCGAATTAGCGAAAATCCCGAGATCATAATGGCATTCGGCGTGTCATCAACGATTATTTCCACGCCGGTCAGAGTTTCAATCGCTTTGATATTGCGGCCTTCTTTGCCGATAATGCGGCCCTTCATTTCATCATTGGGTATATCAAGGGTGGTGCTGGTAATTTCAGCAGTGTAGCTTGAGGCCAGCCGTTGCATGGTTATTGCCATCATGTCTTTTGTTTTGCGTTCAAGCTCTTCAGTTGAGGTCATTTCGAGTTTATGGATTCTCGATATCAGCGACTCTTTTACCTCTCCCTCGACATTTCTGAGCAAGACTTCTTTGGCCTCGTCTTTGGTTAGTTTGGCAATGCGCTCGATTTTTTCCAGCTGCTGTTCGCGGATTTTTTTGATCTCGGCCTTGGCGTTTTCCACCTCGGTAACCTTGTCATAGAGCTTTTGCTGCTTGTCTTGGAGCTCAAGCAATTTTTGTGAGAATGTATTTTCTCTTTTTTCCAAGCGGCGTTGAATGTCTTTTAGCTCATTATGGCGCTGCGCCTCTTCTTGTTTGGCTTTTTCTATCAAAGCCAGGCCTTTTTCTTGAGTTTCCAAAAAAAGTTGTTTTTGCCTGGCTTTGGCTTCGGCAATTATTTTTGCCGCTTTGGCTTCGGCTGAATTGATTTCACCCAGAGCTTTTTGCTTTCGCACGTAGTAGCCGATTATCGCGCCCAGAGCTAAGGTAAGTATGAGCGCGACAAAGCTTACGATAATGATAAATTCTAAACCTTCTAACATATCTTTGTCAGATTCGCAGGTCCTAATGAGGGTTGGTTTAGTTTAGTTGAAATTGTCCGCTTTTATATTAAAAAATTGACACGAGAGATTTTGTGCCATGAGAACAATTATTATACAAAATATCGCCAAAAGCGGCGGGTAAATTCTTTTGTATAGTAAGGTGAGAGAGAATTAGTTTTAAGCTAAAAAACATTGATTTTTTCTAAATTTAGCTAGTAGTTTTTTCTGCTTTCACGAGCTTTCTACTAAACAATGCATTCAGGACCAAACGAAAATTTCTTAATAAATAATAATACATAATGCGTCAATATATTAGCATAAAGATTTAGATTTAGCAAATGGTTGGAATATTCGCTTTTTTTGCCGGTTTTGCGCTTGTGAGAATTTGAAATTGTTGATAAGATTAAGGTAAGCGAAATTTTTATAATAACAATACACCGGTGAGAACGCTAACCAAAAAAGAATTAGAACGGCAGGATTTTGTGGATAATGAAATTTTTGATTTAATTCAAAAATTAGTTTTTGATAAAAAGTTAGACTGGAATATTGAAATTATTGGCGGAGCAAGAGACGCTATTCACTAGTGTCCGGTTTAATTTCCCCCAAAATAGAAAAAACATCTAAGTTTAGATATAATTATTGTGAAGCAATAATTAATAACTTAAATGTTTTCTCTATGAATTATTCTAGCACTATTTTTAGTCAATTGTTAAATTTTTTACCAAAACAAAAGTTTAACCAATACGTAGTTGAACATCAATCAGATAAGCATGTCCGGATGCTAACAACTTGGAATCAATTTGTTGTCCTGCTCTACGCGCAAGCCACGGGAAAGGAGAGCCTGCGGGAAATAGAAACAGGATTTTGCGTCCAGAATAATACGTGGCACCATTTAGGAGTTAGCACGGCAGCCAGATCAACTCTGGCAGAGGCAAATTGCAAGCGTAGCTATCAGGTATTTGAAAAAATGTTTTATGCGATCCTCGAGCGTTGCCGAGAAATAACTCCGCATCGAGAATTTGAATTTAATAATCCGCTCTACTCTTTTGACTCGACGACTATCGCCCTGTGCCTCTCAGTATTCGACTGGGCTAAATACAGGACAACTAAGGGGGCATTGAAAATGCATCTGTTATTAAGTAACCGGACAGCAATACCGGAGCTCATAAATATTACTGAGGGCAAGGTGGCAGATATTACCGCATTTCAGCAAATAGACTTAAAACAGCTAGAAAAAGGCAGTATTATCGTGTTTGACCGAGCATATATTGATTATGAGCGCTGGAACGAGATGAATGAAAATAAAATAACTTTCGTCTCACGGACTAAAATCAACCAAAATATATTCGTTACCGGACAGCATAAAGAACGCGAATTAGAGCCTGGAATATTAGCCGATGAGATAGTGATTTTTGGAGATTACCAAGCAATGAAAAAATACGAGAACAAATTGAGACGGATTAAATACTGGGACGAAGAAAATAAAAAAAAGTATGTCTATTTAACAAATAATTTTAATCTGACAGCCAAACAGATCGCGGGTATTTACAAAGATCGGTGGCAGATAGAGTTATTTTTTAAGTGGATAAAACAAAATTTGAAAATTAAAACATTTCTGGGAACCAGCCAAAATGCTGTTATGTCGCAAATATGGATTGCTATGATTTATTATTTATTACTGGCCTACATTAAATTCCAGACTAAATTCAAAAAATCCTTGTTAGAATTAACACGGATGATTAGAGAGGTTCTATTGATTAGACGAGATTTGATTGATTTATTATCTTTAGAAGAAACCACAATATTTAGGCTAAAGAAGGAAGAAAGTCCGCAAATGAGCTTTTGGTAGAATTAAACCGGACACTAGTG
>JAUYLZ010000018.1 GCA_030698385.1 bacterium
GCATCGCTACGCGGTAACGGCCGCCGCCAACAAATTAACTAAAATAGTTTATCATGTTTTAAAGAACAATTGCGTATATGATGCCAAACTATCGTGAAAATATTTCCAATCAAGGCGGATTAACAATATAACTTGTCATAAATTAGTCTATAAATTAATTTTATTTTTATCTTAATGTTACTTAAAGTAACTTACGGCATTGTGAGTATATCGTGATAAATATATCCGCGCAGTTTAAGTAAAAATGCGCTCAATCTCCGAGGTTGTTCATACTCTTGATATTTAATTCCTTTTGATTTATTATATATTAGCTAGATTTATATAGCAACAAAACATATATATTAAACAATTTTATTAACTATTTTGTCAAATCAAAAAAATTATAAAATAAATACTATTTTAGAGTGTAATATGGTATAATATTATAAAGAGTATGTTGAAAACTAAAGCAAGAAAAAAAATACTATATCTAGTAACTCAATCGGACTTTGGTGGAGCACAAAGATATGTTTATGATTTAGCCGCTAATTTGAAAGATCAATTTAATATTGTTGTTGCGAGTGGAGAGCAAAAAAATGGAGAGCTCAAACAAAAATTAGAAAAAGCGAATATTCGTCACATTTATATATCTCATTTGAAAAGAAATATTTTACCGCTACATGACGTTCTGGCTTTATTTCAATTAATTAGACTAATAAAAAAAGAGAGACCAAATATTATTCATCTTAATAGTTCAAAAATTTCTGTACTAGGTTCTTTTGCGGCCTGGTGGAATAACGTACCGAAAGTCATTTATTCTTGTCATGGGGGTGGCGCATTCACTGAAGATATTCCAAAATGGCAACAATATTTATACAAAATTTTTGAAAAATTAACAGCTCAATTTAAAACTGATTTTATATGTTTTCTTGAATCCGATAAAAAAAATTTAGTAAAACTTAAAATTGCCTCACCGTCTAAAATATCACTAATTAATAATGGAATCAGATAATACAAGCAAATTTATTTCGCGAACTTTGGCGCGTAAAAAATTAGGCATCTCATCAGATGCTTTTATTTTAGGTACCATATCAAATCTATATAAAAATAAAGGTCTTATTTTTTTAGTTGAAACTACTGACTTATTACTTAAAAAAACACCATTGTCAACTGTAATTATTGGTGAAGGGCCTGATCGTCTAGAAGTTGAAAAAATCATAAAGAAAAAAAAATTATCTAATAAAGTATTGTTGAAAGGCTATATTTCGGATGCGTTTCAATTATTACTTGCCTTTGATATTTACGTGTGTTCTTCAACTAAAGAAGGTATGCCGTATGCGATTTTAGAAGCAATGCAGGCTGGCCTACCGATTGTCAGCACAAATGTCGGCGCGATACCTGAAGTAATTGACGATAAAAAAAACGGATTACTGATTGAAGCAAAAAATCCGGATTTGCTGGCGGAAAAAATTAATTATTTAATTAGACATCCGGATGAAATGAAACGTCTGGGAGAAAGCGCTAAAGAAAAAGTAAAACAATTCAGTTTGGAAAAAATGATTAATGAAACTAAAAATCTTTATTTAGAATAATTTCTTATTTTATGTGGTTACTTTATAGTTTGACGGCGGCCGTAACCTATGCCTTTTTAAATATTGGCATGGCGGCATTAGTTCGCGAACTGCCGCTTCTGCCGGTTTTAACGGCGGTCAGCGCGCTGACCACTCTAATGCTTTTACCGTTTTTTATCTTCGTTGTATATAAAGAACACACTGCCGGGCGCAAAGTTATACCTAATAGACTTGGTTTAAAGGCATTACTTTTAGCAAGCGGCATGGACTTCTTGGGAGTCCTAATGTTCAGCTTGGCATTGAAGTGGGGTCCGATTTCAGTTGTAACCCCTCTGCGCCAGACGGTTCCGCTGTTTTCTCTTATTTTTGCGCCCCGCTTCCTGAGCGAACATACCGGCCGAATGCAAAAAATCGGCATTGCTTTAGTCGTCTTGAGTGCGTCTGTTTTAGTTTGGACGACCTATAACGGGAACACTCCGGATAGTTCTGGCTTTACGCCGCCGGTATTGGCCGCCTTAACTTTAGCGCTAGGGGTCGCGATTATCTCGGCCTTTATTTTAATTGCTAATAAGTATGCAACGGCTCAACAGTACGGCAAAATAACGCCGCTCATTTTTACAACGCTTGACCACGCCTTGCTTGCCTTGCTATTTGCAATTTTAACCTTTCTTTATCACGGCACGCTCCTGCCAGTTGAGATGCTAATAATAAAAACTAGCGCTCTTCTACTTATAATCTCACTAAGCGCACTTTCCTCTCTTACCAGTTTTTGTATAATTAAGGCCTGCCAAATCGGCGACACCGTTAAGGTCTCGCCCGTGATCCGTTTATCGGTTCTGCTCTCGGTTATCTTTGGCGGCGCGCTTTTTGTGGAGGCGCATCTTTGGCTGCGCATCATTGCCAGCATTGTTTTTATCATCGGCCTACTGCCCGTTATTATTTTTCAAGAAAAGAAAAAACAAACCGTATCGGTTTAAAAAATTTTTATCATAAAAAAATCAGCCATGGTAATAATGGCTATTTTTTATTTAGGAGAAAACATGAACTTAAATCATGTTTAAGGCAATGGTAAAAGCTACTAAAAAAATACTAAAAAAATATTCCTTTGTCCATATTTTTAAATTATTCTCATACCACTTATTATCCGCCAGGCGCTGGCGCTGTCTTTCAATCCAGGGAGTCCAGTCAAAGTCTTCTTGAGACTTCTCTTCCCCCTCCCGCTCCAGATAGCCGACCGGTTCTTTTAATACGCTTTGAGACTGGTAGCGTTCAACGAGTGAAAGCACATTAGGTGAGAGCATGGTCATTTCAAAAAGTCGAATTCGTGACTCGGGCCGTTGCGACAGTCTGATATTGGTGCGCATAATGAATTGCTCTACCGGAAAAATCGTCAGCACCGCGTACATCCACAAAAAAAGCACAACGACAAATTTGATAATATCCGAACGCCGCTGAATGAACAAGCGGGACAAGGTATCTAATTTTTTTGTGGCCGGTGTGGTGTCCATAAGGAGTCCCCTGTCGTAATTTATGTATCATTTAACTATAATAATCGTATCATATTGATACGATTAGAACAATGTTGTTTTATTGTTTTTTTTGTTTGGTTATTACCGCATCAATGAATCAACCGGAATGCGCAGGTGCGCATGAAAAGATTTTATCATACTGAGTGATAACTTTCTTTTTCTGTTTAACACTTCGGAAACTCGGTTGGCTCCAATAAGGTGAGCCAGATCTTTTTGCGTTAAGTTCATCTGCTCCATGCGGAATTTAATGGCCTCAACCGGATCGGGCGGCAGAATCGTATAATTATCAGCTTCGTATTTTTCTATCAAAGTGGTTAATACTTCAAACTCATCGCCCGCCTTGGTGTTTGGTTTAGCATCCCACAGCTTTTCCGCCTTTTTTAAGGCAATGGCATAGTCCGTCTGATTTTTTATGGGTTTAATATTCATATTATTTCTGCGTTGATGGTATCGTACTCCTGATGAGTGCCGATAAACCGTATATAAACTATCTGAAAATCGTATTGAACAGCCACAACCAATCTGTACTTGTTGCCGGCAATATTAAAGACGACTCTTTTATTTTTTAAAATACTGGCGTTTTTATATTTTTCTTTAACATTACTTGGCTTGCTCCATGTTTCTTTTTTCACTTCATGGTACCACGCCCGTAACGGCTGCTGCGCATCTTTGTGACTTTGGCTTTGCCAAAAATCTTTTAATGTTTTGATAGCGATTATTCTCATTGTACCTATGTAATCTTATTATATTCCCATTTTGGGAACTTGTCAAGAGTCCTGTAAATTAAAGGCTTTTTTGGTACTTTTTCAATATTTTTACAATACTTCGTTTGTCCATATATTTTTATCTAACATTTTAACTATATCAAATTATATCAGATTATAAAAGTAAGATCAATCTTGTCTAAAAACTTTATAAAATTTGTCAATATTAGATACTTTATAAAATTTTTAAGCGATAATGAATCTCCGCGTAGCAAGCTGGTGCGGAATAGTCAAGTTTAAATCATGATTTTATAACTCTTGTCATGTTCATCTTTTTTTGCTACGGTAATGAGCTTATCTATAAATTTTCATCTTCTCTTCTTCACTAGGGGGACAAGGACCCGCGCCGCAAAGTATCGGAGTGCGACCTGCCTCGCCGAAGTCTTGCACGCAGGTGGGTCACCAGTGGCTCTGCCTCAATGTGAGAAACAAAAACAGTATGCCCGCCCGAGGCTAGACTTAACCGACGTATATTCCCCAGATACCGGATGCTAGGGTAAGCCGTCTATTCATTCGAGAAACTAAGTGTGAAGGAGAGAGGAGAAATGACATATCGCTAGACACAGCCTATATACTTATAGGAAGGGGAAATCATTGGCTACTTTTTCTGTCCGCCGCTAAGCTGTTCTAACAATTCAGCTGTTTTGCCTGCTTTTATCCTGCTAATCGCGTCAGAAACCACCGGCTTCAGCGTTGCATCAAGTTTTTCTATTTCTTCAAAAGCGGCAATAGCGCGGTCATTATCTTTTGCGTATAAATAATTTTTTACCAAACTGATTAATATTTCTCTGTTCGGCGCGGTTGGCATTCGCAACACTTCTATGGCTTGGTCATACCTTTTTTCATTGGTTAAACCATCGGCGAGCGCTACAAAAAAGTCTTGCTCCGGCGGCTGGTAACCGCGGCTTGAGAATAGACGAGCTGTGTTGTAGGCTTTATCAATTTTACCAACAGCAAAGTAAACTCTCGCCAAGTAGTAGTAACTCGGCAGATAGCGCGCATTAATCTCAATTGCGGTATTAACCGCGTTTACCGCCTGTTCAGAATTTCCGATCATTAGAAACGTTTCCGCTAGGGTATAATAATACTGCAGATGTTCGCGGCTAAGTTCAATCGCTTTTTCTGAGGCTTGAATGGAATCTTCCGCGTACTTAATATCTTCAAAAGTTATCAGCGCTGTATTATTTAGCGTAGCCAGGCGGTTATACAACAGCGCGTTGTAAGGATCTTTATCAATTTCCGTCTGCAGAGCTTCCAGCGCGCCTAACACTCCTTTTTTTGCTATCTCAAGATAAGCCGTATTCTGTTTAATATTGGCTATTTGCGGATTTAAGTTGGTAATATAATTAACATAAGACATGACCACGTTGCGCGACGGCAGGCCGTCAATTGCGATTGATTTATCAAAAAGCTCAACCGTCGCCTCCAAATCACCGCCGTTGGAGAGCGCCTTGATGACGGTGTTGCCGGCTTGCATGGTCTTTACATTAAACTGATAGATGATCAGGCTTAGTAAAACTACGCTTACCAAAATAACTGCTTGCCTGCCGACCAATAACGGCCGCGGCAGCTCGGAAAACCGCAACATTGGACTCTTGTAGTGGCGATACTCTATAAAAGCGATCAAAACTATGAAATAAATATATGAATTCAAATCATCAAAAACAAAAATCAAATGCACGAAATAGGTTATGCTCAGCGCGGTAAAAATTAAGAGTTCATCAATTTTGATCTTTTTTTGCTGAAAACTTTTTATTAAATAATAAAATATAAAAAACGGAAATCCCAAAAAAATTATCAGGCCGAGAATGCCGTTCATAACCAGCACGTCCAGCCAAGCGTTGTGCGAGCGGTCAAAGTACGGTTCGGTCGGCGCGTAAAGATAGTAGTTGGAATCAAAATACTTATTAAATACTGTGTGGTAATTTTCCATGCCAACGCCAAAAATCGGTTTTTCCTTAAATCCTTCCCAAGCCGCCCGCCAACCGATCATACGCGTGGTAACTGTGTCGCCAGATATTGAAATACCCGCCAGCTTGGAAAATAGCAGGTTGCTTTTGACGATTTTACTGTTTGGATAAAACTGAGCGCTAAACATGCCAACAATGGCCAGCGCCAAAATTACCGCTACAACAATTTTATTTTTTTTCCTCTGTCCATACAATATATATATCAATGCCGCGACCGTAAGACCGGCCATCACGCCCAGCGCCGTCCCGCGAATACTCGCCAGAATAAACGCATAAGTACTCAAAAACATGACAAAAATATACCACAGCCTCAGCCAGAGATTATGACTGCGCAAAAGCAAAAATAACGCGAAAAAAGAACTAAATGCCATATAAATGGCGACATAAGCGGAGTTGCCCAAAGTCGTAATAATACGCCCTTTGCCCGGGTTAAAAACCGCGATATTAAAAACCTCCGGATAGTACTGCGCCAAACCGTAAAAAGAAATATAGACACTGACAACCAAAGCGATATTGATATATATCTTCCAGTTATCACCGGTAAACAGCGCTCGCAATATCAGATACAGAGCGAAGATGTGCAAAAGCGTAAAAACGCCCCACATGCGCTCGGTATCGGAAAACCAGCTCACGATCGGCGCCAGACTGAAGATGCTTGAGATAATATTAATGGCGACAAAAGCGCCAAAGACATAGAGAAAATAATTGCGCTGTTTTTTTAACTCCGGCTGATAGCGGATGAGTAAAAACACACAAACCAGCAAAGCCAGCTCAATCATCACGCGAAAAAAAACCGTCCGCGGCGCAATGTAGGGAAATAAAAACGAGCCGGCAACAATCGCCGGCGTGAGTGTTACCGCGTAAATAAGATAAGTGACTACGCGTTTTGTGTTTAAAAAAGTAGGCATTTTTTATAAAATTTATTCTTCTGTTTTAGACGACTCTTCAGGGTCAGTTGTCTTATCCTGCGGCAAAAACTCCTGATAATTATTATCTTTAACCTTCTGAATAAAATCACTGGCTAACTCCTGATATTTTTCCGGATTAAGCTCAATCGCCTTTTGCGCGGCGGCAATTGATTTTTCAATTTGGCCGTCTTGCAAGTATAACTTCGCCAAGCCAACCTCAACTTCGGCGCTGTCACTGAGTACGCTCAACCGTTCATATAAGAGTAAAGTCCGCGGCCAATCTTCCAGCGCCCAGTAGTAATTGGTTAAAGATTCAACATAACTGGCCGGCTCAAGCATAACCGCGCCGCCTAAATCAAGACAACGATCCATGGACGGCCGGGCGCCATCTTCGTTTTGCATTCTAAAGTAGTACCAGGCCAGACGGCAAAAACTATCGTAATAATCTTCGTTTAAAGTCGTGGCATACTCCAGGGTGGCAATGGCGTTGTCAAAATCGTTGCGCGCCTCATAAATTTGTCCTTTGATAAAATAAGGCGGGATATGCTTCGGCCCATACTCATTCGCCTTGCTAATAGCCTCCAAGGCAATATTGGAATAACGGTCAAAAACTTCTTGGTCATCTTTATTAAAACGAGCGGCGACACCGGCTAACTGCGCCAATTCCACGTGCACTAAATGGTCTTTGGGGTTGTAGGCAATATTTTTGTTAACCATTTCAATAGCATAATCAAAAATCCGCCGCCGCTCCTCATCACTCAAATCGTTCAAAATATACGACTGATGAGTAAGACTGCGGGCCAAGTTATCGCGGCTTTCTCTATCCAATGGCGTGTCGTAGCTTAATGCTTCCTGATAAAATTGTAAAGTGGCGGCCGGTTCGTTCAGTTCAAAGCCCAATTCGCCTAAAATCGTCGCTTGCATCATTTTTAAAGGCAAGACATTAAAATTATATAAAATAAATATCATAACTACGCTGACTCCGCCTAAAACCGCGACTTCCCTGCTGACAAACGGCTGATTTTTATCATATTTAATTTCTTGATTTTGACTCAGCCAATAGATAAAACCTAACGTCATCATTAAAGATATATAACTGGCCAAAGAATCAAAAGCGGCCAAGTTCTGGACAAAATAAGCAATAATTAAAGCGGTTAACAAGGTGAAATCATAACGTCCAATTGTTCGCCGCCGATACCCTTGCCATAAGTAAGCTAAAGCCGCCAGCAGAATGGACAGGTAGGTTAAAATACCCAAGACACCGGCGGTTGAGGTAATTTCCACGACCGTGTTATGTGCGCGGTCAAAGTAAGTTTCGGTGCGGGTATAGTTGTAAAAAGTCGGGTCAAAATACTTGTCAAAAGTAATCGCGAAATTACCATGGCCGGTTCCCAATAGCCAATGGTTGGGCAAATCTTTCCAGGCCGCTTTCCAGGCAATAAAACGAGTCTGGAAAGTGTCGGTTTCGGGCGTAATCTGCCGCACCGTGCTCAAAATACTGTTGTTGCTAACCAAAGGAAGTTCCGGCTTTAAAAATGCCAGCGCCACTATCCCAACCAGAACAATCATTACTCCCAGACTGGAAAACCTGACCTTTTTGCTTTTGGCTGTAAACAAAAAATACGCCAGCAAAAATAAAGCGCTCAAGCCCAAACCAACGTAAGCGCCGCGAGTGTTGGTCAGGCTAAAAACCGAGAGCATAATTACGGCCGCCGCTAGATAAAGCGTCATCAGCCAATTGTCGCTGATTTTTGCGTACCGCGCTTTTTCCCGAAAAAATAAAATCAGAGCAAAATAAATATTAAAAATCACATACGCGCTCAAATAAGCGGTGTTGCCGAAAGTGCTGAAAGGCATATTTTTCGCCCAAGCATAGAGCACAAGCAACGTTGCCGCCGCCACTGAAGTTGTAAAAAAATTGCGCCAGTCCGTCCAAGTTTTCATGACAGTAATGACGATAAAGTAGTAGGCCAAAAAGTGCAGAAGATGAAAAACGCCGAGCATGCGCTCGGAATCTCCCCAAAAACTCAAATTAAAATCAACTCCCGTGAAAGCTGACAGCAACAGCACGGCAAAAAAACTGACCAAACCAAAGGAAATCCAAGATTTTTTTGGCCGCCAGTTCGGATACTTTACGATCAAGCCAACCCAAAAAATAAACAATACTTCAACTAAAATATTAAAGAAAATTTGCTTGGAAGTAATATAAGGAAACAGCAGTTTTTCAAACACCAAAAAAAATGAGAGTAACGACAAATATACTCCGGCTTTTAAAATATTCAAATAGGCTTTTTGTGTCATATTTTCATTATAACAGGCAGAAAGTTGATGTCAATTAGCCAAGAAGGCGGGCAAACGTTTGCCCGCCTTCTTTACATTTGCCTTCTTTCTTCTCTGGAGGCAGGCAAACGTTTGGCCGCCTTCTTTTTGTTTGCCCGCCTTCTGAATATAAAAATTGCGCCCCCGCCTAAATTCTGCTAAAATGAAGGCATACTTACTAATCTAAAACTATGAAAAAATTATTTTTGTCTTTATCAATTGTTGCTTTCGTTATTAGTGGCTATCTGGCATGGACCAGTCCCGCGGCGGCAGAAACTATTATTAATAAAGATGTAACCCTAAACACCACCTGGACCGCGGCCAACAGCCCCTATACGTTAATGAAAACAATTGAGGTGGAAAGCACGGAAACGCTGACCATTGAACCGGGCGTAACAGTGAACATGCCGGGCGGCTATGACTCTATGTTCGTACTCAAAGGCAATATTATCGCCAGCGGCACCGCGGCCAATCCGATTATTTTTGACGCTGGCGGCAACTCAACAGTTATTAACGCTAAAAATTCTCAGGCAAAAGCCAAGGCGGAATTTAATAATGTTACTTTAAAAAACGGCGCCGCGCTCTGGCAAGGCGACTTTGCTTATTTGAGTCTGAAAAATTCAGTAATTGAAAATTTTTCGCAAAGATCGTACTTTGAGTTCCCCGGCAATGATGTCTATATTGAGTATAATGAGTTTAAAAACTTCAGCGGCTTTTCTCTGGAAAAAGGCGATGCCGGCCAAATTTATATTCGCTATAACCGCTTTGACACCAAAAATCCCGACCTGGCCAGCTATGATGACTTTGTTATCCAAAGTAAAACTACTTTTGGGGAATCGCCGGTGGTCATGTATAATTCTTTTATTAATATTGAAGGCGCTGCCGTAGCGCTGGCCGCCGGAGAAACCTCAGCCGCGCTCAACGCTCCCAATAACTACTGGGGTACCGCCGATACCGCCGCGATTGCCTCAATGGTTTATGATAAAAACGATAACACCGCTTTGGCCGGTTATATTACTTATGAACCGATTTTAACCGCGCCGCACGCTGACACGCCCGGCGCCGTTACCGACACTGTCCAGCCACCTGCTGCTGAAGAGCCAACCACAGAAGAGCCAACCACCACTGAACCGCCGCAAACTCCAGAAATAAATGAAACAGAAACACCAACCACGGCCGAACCAAACACTGAACTTGCCGATAAAATCGCGGCCTTTATTACCGAAGAAAAAGATTTAACGACAACCATTGATACTGCTTTAGCCGCCCGCCTAATTGGACGCATTCTCCTGCAGGTGCAAAATCATGGCGAAGCCTGGTATGTCAACCCCAAAGATCAAAAAAAATATTATTTGGCCAACGGCTCTGAGGCCTACCGCGTTATGCGCTTTTTAAGCGTCGGCATTACTAATACTGATTTGAATAAAATAATGAATGATAAAACTTTTGCAAAAAAACACAGCGGTAAAATTTTTCTACAGGTGGAGGCGCGCGGCGAGGCCTACTACATTGACGTTGACGGCACCGCCCATTACCTCAAAGACGGCGCCGCGGCCTACACGATTATGCGGAACTTGAGCCTGGGCATTACCAATATGGATGTGCGGAAAATTGGGGTGGGAGAAATTTAATCTCTAGGTGACCAATGTGATATTCAAGAAGGCGGACAATGTGATATTCAAGAAGGCGGGCAAACGTTTGCCCGCCTTCTTTTCGTTTGCCCGCCTTCTTTTTTCTCTGGAGGCGGCCAAACGTTTGCCCGCCTTCTGGTTTTACCGCCTTCTTTACGTTTGGTCACCTTCTTTCTCTTTGGAGGCGGGCAAACGTTTGCCCGCCTTCTTTTCGTTTGCCCGCCTTTTTTTCGTGGTATAATTGATATATGTTCAACAAAACACTCTACGAAAAATCACCACATAAAAATTCTCAAAAACGTTTCTACGAACCGCACGCTGTTTATTTTATTACCACGGTAACCAACCAAAGATTCCCCTATTTTGAAGAAGCTATTTTCTGTCAATTATTTATTGAGAATCTGAGAATAGTGAAGCACATGAAGCAATTTAAGCTGTTTGGATTTATCATTTTGCCAGATCATATTCATTTATTGATTAAAGTTGAGGAAAAATTTAATATTTCAGAGATTATGTTTTCAATTAAAAAGCATTTTTCTCACGATGTAAACAGAATAATGGGAGAAAATGAGTTATTTGAAAAATATCGCCATGTTGATGAAGGCGGCCAAACGTTTGCCCGCCTTCTTTTCGTTTGCCCGCCTTCTTTTTCATCACAAAACTCCTGCCCCGATAGGGGCAGGAGTTTTTTTCGTTTCAGGATATTCTATCTCAACGACTTTTCTAACTATAATTAGTTAGAAAGCGTTCCGCCGTTTACTCCGACGATACCAAGGTCAGATGAAACATCAGTCCAGTGCATGGCGGTTGTGCCGTCATTACCATTGAAGGTAAAGTCGGTTACCAAGCTGGCGATATTCACCTGCGCGTACTGGGAAGTGCCGGAGGTTGTAACATCTCCCTCAACTACCAGTGTAACCTCGCCGTCAACCTTTTCGGTGGTGCCGGAGAGCTGCGTCATGGTAACGGTTGCGACACTACTGCCATTGGGCTGAACCGCAGTCGTCTTATTGGACGCATCGCCTTCAATGTACACCTGAATATTCGTTAGGTTGGTAGTGGTTGAAGATGCGATGGTCAAAATCAACTGCCGCATTTCCGCTTTCAGCTCCTCATTGCCGGAGGTACGGTTAGTGCCGTTGTCAAAGACGAACTTGAACTTGCCGACAATTTTGTCGTTGCCGCCGGCCAAGTTGCCATCCGACATGGCATTGGTCACCGAGGTCAAACGTGATCCGGTGGTGGTCGCCAGTTTTGACGCGGTCGTGCTGGCTGAATACTCGCCAACATTCACACCGTCGCCGCCGTTTACCAAAGTTATATCAGTACCTGATTCACTGCCTTGGGCGGTAATCGCTTTATTGGCAGACAAACTCCAGGCAGCTAAACCGGCGGTTGAGGCAATACTGTACTGAATTTCACGTCCATAAGTAGCGGTACCTTCCGGATCGCCGTCAGCGTTAATGGTCTTGGTGGTAACACCAATGAACCATGAAGTCGCCTGGTCAGCCGGAATGACTTTATTCAAGTCGTCAAAATTGGCGTGACCGGCCGTTGACGGAACTTTGCTCGCAATGATAGCGCCGCTGGAATCATAGAGGTGGACATAAGCAACATCAGACGAGGTTGAACTGCCCTGTTCTTCCAAAACCAATGTCTTGATCTTAATCGGTTCATTGGCGGTGGTGAACTTCAATTCAGCCAGATAGTTATTCGCTCTGGTTGAAGTACCGGCCAAAATGAAGGTATCATTGTTGGCTTTGGTGTCGGTGGTCAGCAGTTCTACCTTCAAGGTGCCGACAGTGGCCAAAGTTACAGTTCTAGACAGAGTACCGGAATTGGAAACGCTCTCGGTAACCGCGTCGCTGTCTTTATCCTGCGCGAGAATGCTGGTCGTGTCGCTGTCAATTTCCAGAGCCATACCGCCGGCTGGACTAAAGCTGCCGGAGAAGTCCGCCTGTACCTCTACTACTACCGCTGTACCGGCCGGAATGACGCGGTTAGTGGTATCTAGTGAAGAGAAGGTAACAGTTGGCGTAACAGCCGCCGTACCTTCGGTAATGTTGCCAGCTGAAGTCTTGACTAATTTACCGTCAAAATAGAGCCGCAACTGGGCAATATTGTTATCGGTAAAGGCATCTCCATTACTGTCAGAAGCGTGCAAAGCCAGCGAAGTAACCGTAACCGCTGAAGATGCGCCGGCATTCGCAACCGCGCGATAGACAACTACGTTCTGAGCGCCGGTTACTACGGTCTTGGCTGACAAACTGGTGGTTGACCACGTCAGAGAAGCCGCTTTTACGGTAGCAATGGCACTCGTAATAGATGTAGGTGTTATATTATCGGACAAATCGTCATTTGATTCATCGCCGGTAATCGTGAACGCGCCGTCTTCCAAAGTTATCTGGAAGGTGTCGTTCACATCTGCCGGAGCGGTGTCATTTGGACCCTCGACATCAACACGAATTTGATAGGTTTTCTTCACACCTTTGACTAAAGTAATATCATCAGCAAGCGTTAACTTACACTTAGTCGCAGTAGTTGAAGAAGCAATTGCTAAATCATAAACCGCGCCAGTGCCGGTATCCTTCATTTCTCCATTGGTGATTTCCGAACAGCTTAAAGTAGTGCCGCTGATACTAAATTCATCAGCGCCATTATCGGTAATACCGGTAATAGTGGCGTTTTCACCAGCGGAGAGAATAGTCAGTGTACCCAAGATAACATCATTTTCACCCGGACGAACATCTTTGGACGGTGTGGCTGACTTATCAAAGTCAATCGTCACATCGCCGGAAGCCAGCGTTACGATAATACCGGTAGAAGCGGTGCTTAATCCGTTGCTAGCGAGCTGAATGCCATAACCGAAGTCCTGGCCGGTAAAGACGAGATCGCCAATATCATCAATAAACATCTGAACTTTGTTATCTACATTCGCCAAACCAACATCACCATAAACTTCTACGGTAATAGTGTCGTTCTTGGCAATCAGTAAATTGTTCAGGTTGAAATCAGCATACTTGCCGTTCATCTCAACTCCGGTCAAAACATCGTCGCCGTCAATATTGACAGTTAAGTTGCCAACAATACCGACAACGTTCGTGCCGCCGTTCGTGAGACGCATTGACTCCCACAAAACTGGCTCATTGGCAGCAGCCAAATTAAACTTGGCCAAAAGCACTCTGTCTTCGCCAAAGTCATTGCTCGTATCAGTCGTGCCGACGCTTGACATAGTGATTGTACCAATTGATACGCTCACCGCTGTCATGGTATTACCCTGAATCGGGAATGAACCGCTAACTGAAGCGCCATTGGTGGTAATATCAGCCGCTTTGGCAACGCCAAGAGCGAAATTACCGGTCCGGCTGGACTCAATAGTCGCTTTGACTACCAAAGATTTGGTCGTGCCGGCGGCTACCTCAATCGGGGTCGCGAAATTAAAGACAGCTTCATGATCGGAATTAATATTTTTGGCAGTGCCGACGCGGATACCGTTATCATAGAAGGTAACGCTGTCAATGTAGGTTGGCGTGCCAAGACCGTATGAAGTTAATTTAATCGTATTAACCTTTACCGCGCCATCACTGGCCGCAGTTAAATTCAGCTTCAAGAATGTATTTGGCGAGTTAGCTGGTATATCACCAGCGGCCGGGGTGTCAGAAGCGAGCGATACACTCAAACCTGACCCGACGTTCGGATCGACCGGAGTGCCGCCGGCGCCGGATGAAGTATCAAGCAACGCGGCTTCTGCTCCGGCAATCACCGTGCCGGCAGCCGGCATGGCAACTGAAGCGGGAGCGGTGATAACATCACTCCATTTGAAACGATTTGCTAAAAACGCTGATTCAGAAGCGATTGAGCGAGCTGAACCATCGCTAGCAATGTAATATACGTCAGCCGCAGAGCCGAACTTTACCAAACTGCCGGTCGGATAAGCGGAAGCGCTTACCTGGCGTGAAGTCTCGGTATAGTTATTCCAGAATGGATCCGGAACATCAATGACTCTTTGTGCCCACATATCACCAAACAAAATCTTCGCGATTGTTTCGTCTGGAAGCCAGACTAATTCGCCATTTGGCTCAACCACGTATACCTTTGGATTGGTAGTGATTTTTACTAATTTAGTTCCTGGACGCACTGTAACATTACTGCCGAGCGGGTAGCTCTCCAGTTCTGACTGGGAGATAGTTACCACGCCGGAGAAATCGGCGTACCAAGAAAAATATGAACTTTCATTAGGGAAAACATAACGCTTACCGTCAGCACCCAAGTAATAAACAGATGATAATCCGTTCATTTTAATCAGGTCGCCGGTGCTCGCAGCTGCTGAAGCATCTGGAGCGACAACTACACTCATGGCCAGAACGGTCACGAGCATTACGCTAACGGTAAAAATTTTGCGTAATTTAATCATAAACTATATTCTTTCTTATAATCTTACTGGCAGGTATTTATACAAAAATCAATTGGAATTCCACATTCCCCCCTCACCTATGAATGAGATGGTTACAAAACTATTTCGTAGCACATTGCAGCCGAAACAGTTTTGTAACCATCTCTAGAAGCGAGTTGAAGGATTACTCCCCCTCCCAGTCCAAGTGGAAACTCGTATCCATAGACGAGGGGGTAAGCTTATCGATTTTTATAAATTCTAAAAAGAATGTCTGCCAATAAAATATCCTTTTGTTAATTAAGATCTTTTACCCTCCAAACGGAGCCGACCTTGCTAATAAAAGATTTGTTCCTAAATAGGAACATGGCTGGTTTTTGCGGCAACATCCGCAAAACACAATCATCTTCCTACTCTGGTTATCTAGTTGTCTAGTTGTCTAGTTGTCTAGTTGTCTGGTCATGGGAGATAGAAATTGGAAATAATGAAAATTTAGCTTAACTATTTTCTAATTTCTATTTTCTATAACTAAGCAACTAAGAAACCAGACAACTATAACGACTCTAAATCGTTAACGAATGGTCTCCGGCGCGCTGGTCGCGCCTTGAACCGTTGCCGAAGCCTTTCCCGTTTCATTATTCAGCTCAATCACTCCTTTTACCTGCGGCTGGCTTTCAACATTTTCTATTTCAACCGTCTCAGGCGAAGTTGTCGCTTGGTTGCCAACGCCGGTTGCCTCTGCCTGCTTTTTGTCTTGATCGGCTTGTTCCACGACCTCAACCGCTTCATCTATTAACTGCTGGCTGGCGTTGATTTTATTCAGAGCCTCTGTGTAATTTTCCGCGTTAAAAAGCTCCTCGGCTTCCGCGATGATTTTGTTGGCCGCGGCGGTCTTGTCAATAGCCTGTGTTTGCGGCTTTTGGTAAAGCTCTATGCTTTCCGCGCTCTTTCCCAGCCCGGCGCTAAAAACCAGTTCAGTATCGCTTTCAATATTACTGATTTGTTCCTTGGCGGTTTTTATCTTGGCCGCCACTCTTTTGTTCACATCTGCTTGAGTTGTTTTGTCAGTACTCCCCTTAGCCGCCGCCACGATGGTATTTAAAGCATACAAACCGGTACTATTAATATTGCGAATCGCTTCGTTTATCTCTTTGGTCGCTCCGCTGGTATTGCTTGCGAGCGCGGTTTTTACCTGCTGCAACGTGTCGCGCAGTTTGGCGGTCTTGGTATCAATGTCTTGCGCCAACACCAACGCGGCGCTTGGGTCATTGCTATTGATTTCATTCAGACGGTTCTGTACGCTGACGATTTCCTCGCTCAATGTTTTGGCGACAGTTTCCACTTCTGCGTGATTATTATTTTCAACTAAGCTATTGATTTCATTAGCGCGGCGTTCGGCAAACTTCACCCCCAGTTTCACCTTGTCTTCCGAGCGGTAAGCCAGCTTAAGCTGTGTTTTTTCACTGACTAATTTAAAAGTATAGAGGAAGCTCCCCGGCGTTGCCTCTGAAGCGGCGCTGATACTAAAAAAGCCGCCTCCAAAAATCAACAACACAACTATCGCAAAGCTGGCGGCTGGTCTCATTAAGGCGACTGCTTCCGAACCAATAATTTCCTTGGCGCAGGTAAAAAAATTAGCAAAACTTTTGGCCCGCGCCGTACCCTCGATTTGTTTCAACAAAATAGCGCGTTCCTGCTTCTGCCAGGAGGTGTTTGGTTTGATGGACTTTAATTTCTTTAATTCTGACGTAATATCTCTATTCATCTTTTTTTTGCTTAAGAGCTTGAATGGCGCGATGCAGAGTTACCCGGATGGCGCCTTTATTTTTATTTAAAACTGCGGCTATCTCGCTAATTGATAGTTCGTTGATATAATGAAGGACGATTATTTCCTGATACTCGCTTTTTAGTTGCTTTAGTTTTTCTTCAATTTCACCAAACTGTTGCCGGTCGGCTATTTGATCGCTTAGACTTGTGTCTTGCGCGATTTCCGCTACAGAGTCCAAATCAGTCGTCCGTCTCAGGCTGTTGCGGCGGTAAAAATCTATAACTGTGTTTCTGGCTGTCGCGTAGATGAGCGCTTGCAGTGAATCTCTCACTTTTATGTTTCCTTGCAATGTCTGCTGCCAAATTTTTAGGAATGTCTGCGAGGTCAGATCTTCAGCCACGGCAGTATTATCAACCTTGAAATATATGAAGCGATATATCTTTTCAATATAACTGTCATATATTTGCGCGAAAGCATCTTTATCTTTCAGTTTTAATTTTGCAATTAGCAATTTTTCTTTGAAATTACTCTTCATATAATTAGACGCATGAGTCTGATAATTGTTACAGTTTGATTCAATATTTAGCTTCATAATACAATATTTTTTTAAAAAACGCTAGCTAAAATATTGTTTATATCAGTTAAAATACTTTAATATTAGCTAAATTATGTCTTAAATAATTAATATCTAAAAAATGTGTCTATCTGGTATTTAATAAAGAACTATAGCAAATTTTAGTAAAAAAGTCAAGAAAAACTATTAATTACCAATTTTTAGTATATTCATATTTAATTAGTTTGTTTTGATTAACCCCGCAGTCCCGAGACTTCGGGACGGGGCGAAACTGGCGGTTATTAGCGTATTGAAAAAAAAATGATTGTGTGCAATACTAAAGGTGAAATAAATAAAAAATTGAGTTTAAGTCCAGAAAGTCCTGGACATAAGTGCCTATACTATCATTTAGAAATTAAGAAGTAAAGTCCAAACAGCTCTGGACTTTAAAATTTATTTAAAGACTTCTGTCCAGAGTACTCTGGACTTTACTGCTAACACCATAAGTATGGCAGAGAAAAAAATCCCTAAAGAGACAACGCCCAACCTTAACACCTCTCTAACAACAAATCCAAAATTAAATGAGGCTGGCGAACCAAGACTAGAATCTAAGGGAGCTGTTAAAAATACACATTCAGAAAAACTCTGGATATCTGTATCTCAGGCGGCCAAACTCTTTGGTGTTGACCAAAAGACTATTAGAAGGGCTATCAAAAACAAACAAGTTGCCTATGTCGTGGAAAACGAGCGCTACAACCTTGAATTCGGTTCGCTATTGCAATGGGCGCATCAATCCAAAAAACTGGAAAATAAACTCAACATTGAGGGCGTAGGAAAATTTGTCCAAAAATGGAAAGATGAATACAAAATTAGCAACTCCCCGTATAACTTCTAAAATAAAAAATATTAAGTAAACCGCTTTATTTTATTACTGAAAATTATATAAAGTTATCAACAGATAACTTTATTTTTTTGTTAAAAAATGGTATAATAAAATTGGTCATTTAATAAAGGTCGAATTTTTGACTCTTAACTCAAAAAATAATTATAAAATTATGTCTAAATTAAGTAATTCAAAGATGGTGTTTCAAGTTATCATCGCAACTTTTGCCACTCTATTGATAACCGCCGGTGTGGTAGTCGCGGCCACCACTATCAGCAACTCTGTCACGGTGGGAGCTGATTTAACGGTTGACACTGATACGCTGTATGTTGATTCTACCAACGATCGGACCGGCATCGGCACTTCCACAATTTATTCTACGTTAGCTATAAATGCCACCGATGGCGAGAGCGCGGTCATGGTTGCCTCCTCTACCAGTTCCAGCGCCGTTGAGGAGTGGCTGGAAATTAACTCGGCCGGTGATCTAAAAGTTGATACTGACACATTATTCGTTGACCGTTCTGCCGATAAAGTTGGATTGAGTTCAAGTACGCCATGGGGAACGCTATCAGTCGGAACAAGTAATGCAACCAGCACTATTTCTGCCGGTTACTTTTGTATGGCGGCGCAAGATGAGGCGGGAAACTTAATATATATTACTTTGAACATTGCTAACGTGGCAGACTCAAACCAAGTATTTGCGACCTCTACCACTAGTTGTTTCTAAACGGTAAAATACTCATAATATCCTCTTAATTTATTTTTCCACAGATATATGAAGAAAAAAATTGTCATAATAATATTGAGTATTTTTCTTATTGCTCCTCTAACCGCGGTACGCGCGGCTGATGTTACCTTTAGCACCGACACGGTTTTAAGCTTCTCCTCTCCGGTGAGCACAACTGTTGTCGCTCTGGCCGGCGGCAACTTGGATCAAATCGTTGTCAACTCAACCGCCGGAACCATTGCGATTACCATTTCGGCGGGACAAGCGCTGACCTTGCGCTCCATGGATAAATATACGTTAACTCCCGGCACCAATAGCGATATCGGAATAAACGCCAGTTGCCAAGACGCCTATCATGAGGTTATTTTAACACCGCAATCAACCGCTTCCAGCGATACCTTAACAATCACCTTAGGGAGCGCTTCCTGTAGCGCCAATGCGGGTGGAAGCGCCAACCCGCCGGGCGGAGGCGGTTCAAGCGGCAGTTCATCATCAGGCAGTCAGACTACCACAACCACCCAAACTACTACTGAGACCGAAACCGCTGAAACCACTACTGAAGAAACCACACAGACTGCCGAAACTACTACCACTACCACTGAATCAGCTACTCAAACCGCGACTGTCGGCGAACCGGCCCGCGACGCCAAAGGGAACGTTACGCTGAACCAAATGAACGCTGATGCGTTGAATGTCGCCTCCGGCGATGTCAGCCAGCTGACGGCCGCGTTAGGCGTCGCCCGCGATACCGCCAAAGAAACGGAGTATAGCGCCAGCATTGTCGCCAAAATAACTAAAGATTCCGGTGTGACCGCTCAAGTGCGAAATACCATTAATAACTTCGTTACCTACGGCACGCCAGCTACCAAAATGCTGGGCGCCGGCGAACGCGGCGGCGTAGTGAACAGCTACCGAGCCGCTTTTGGCAAACTGCCGGCCACAACCGAGGAATGGAATGATGTGGTAAAAATCGCCAACGGCCGCTGGCCGAGTTCTGCTAGCGCAACCGCTGAGGCCAGAGCAAAAACTTCCTTCAAAACTATTTACCTGCGGGAGGCAAACATGAGCAACGCGAACGACAACGCCGCCGTGACAGTCATGGCCTACGGTCTACGCCCGGCGAATAGAAACCTGGATAGTGAAAAAACCGCGATTAAAACGTTTAAAGCGATTTTTGGCTACAACCCAACATCAGCAACTAACTGGGACGCTGTTCGCGCTATCGCCTACTCTGGCGCAACGAGATAAATTAAGCAGTAAGATTAAATAAAAAATACTCCTTACTAACGGAGTATTTTTTTTAATATCGATAAAAATTACTTCGCCAATACTTCTTTCAAAACCTCACTCACTACTCCCCCATCAGCCTGTCCTTTCAGTTCGGTCATTACCGCTCCCATGGCCCGGCCAAAATCAGCTGGCGTGAAGTTGTTTTCCGAGACTATTTTTTTGATAACTGCCGTCACCTGTTCGCGCGCCATCATCTCCGGCAAATATTCTTCCAGAACTTCCAATTCGGCTTTTTCTTTGGACGCCAAGTCCGCTCGATTGCCAGCTGTGTAGGCTTCAATTGAATCTTTGCGGCGTTTTACCATCATTTTGAGTATGACAGCCAAGGCTTCGCTATTAACCTCGCCACTGCTTTCAGGCGCCTTTTCTTTGACCAAAATCTCCGCCTTGATGTCGGATAAAACCGACTTCCGCAACTCATTTCTTTCTTTGAACGCTTTGGTAAAATCGTCAAGGATTTGTTGTTTTGTTGTCATATATAATAGTTAGCTAGTTAATTTTTAAAATAAAAAATTTCTCACTTCTTACTTCTCACTTCCTCTTCACGCATTTCTCATACAAGTTCAGCAAACGTCCTTGCGGGTCGTACTTTTGTTTCAGTTTATCATAAACCGGTTTATTGTAAATCTGCCAAAAAATCTCCTCATCATAATAGGAATCGGAGTAAAGCGACTTTCGACCGCGCAATTCCTGAACTTTTTTTTCTATTAATCTATTGTAATAACCGTCTTCTTTGTCGGTCGGAATTGAATCCCAAAAACCAAAATTGACATAGAGAATCTCCGAATTCATTGGATAAAGACTAAAAACGGCCTTTTTGTCATAAACCTGAATCGGGCAGACCCAGACCGGCTTGATGCCAATTTCTGAATGAAAAAAACTGATAAAATCCGAGCAATGCTGAATTGGAATTTCAATATCCTGAATGATTGCCTCTCTTTGGCTTTTGGAAAAACTTAAACGCTCCTGAATGCCGTATTTATGGCTTAGCCGCCGCAATTTCATATAAAATTTTGACGATAAATTCCTCTTGCCCCAAAATAAACGCAAAATTTTGTTCTCAAGCCCAAAGTGCCGCGAGCACCAGAACCAATCCGTGTCCCAGCGCCAGATGTAATCTGAGGTTGTTAAATAATCATCTTTTTTATCTTTAATTGAATGGTAATAGATGTTTAGGTATTTATAATCAGCTACTGCCGGCGCGCTGTCGGTAAAGCTGGCCAAATTGATGTACATTTCTTTTTCGCCAAAAATTACCCCATCGATAAAATCATGTCTTTTTTCCGCGCAAAATTTGGCCAAATCTTGATAATATTTTTCCGTATTATTATAGAATAAATGCTTAATTTTTAGATACTTTTTTACCGGAATCAATTTTACCCGACAGCGCAGCGCGTAGCCCAGCGTGCCGTATGAATTGGCAAATCCGAAAAATAGATCGCTGTTTTCGTTATCCGGCGCGCAAATGACCACCTCCCCGCTGCTTAATAAAATTTCCAATTCGGTGATGGTTTCGTGCGCCAAGCCATATTTAAACGAAGTCGCCTCAATGCCAATGCCGGCAGCCGCGCCGCCAATCGTAATAGACTTGAGTTCCGGCACCACGGCCGGCATCAGGCCATGTTTTAACGTTTCTAAAACTAAATCTTCATAAGTAGTCATTCCTTCCACGTCAGCAGTTAGTTTTTCCGCATCTATAGAAATAACCTTATTAAACGCGCGGACATCAATGCGGGCGGTATTTTCGCCCTGCTGACGGAAACGAAAGAGATTGGTAGTGGATTTCTGCAGGGCTATTGGCTCTCCGTCTTGCCTAGACTGCAAATTTTCTATTAAAATCTTTTTTTTCTCTTCAAATTGTTGTGATCTAATCATAATTATCTTACTGACTCATAACCGCCGCTGATGCCATCCTTTGACATTACCACCTGCCAGAGCTGTATATGCCGAGCGCGAAAACCGCCGGCGAGGGACTTTAAATAATACTCCCACATTTTATAAAATTTTTCACCAAACTGATCTTTGTGCTTGCTCCAGTTTTTGTCAAAATTTTCATACCAGGCCATCAGCGTCTTGTCATAATCAGGCCCGAAGTTATGCCAGTCTTCCATCACAAACAATCCTTCCATAGCCTCGCCGAGTTGGCTGATAGACGGCAACATGCCGCCGGGAAAAATATATTTATCAAACCACGGATCACAAATGGTAGTTGAAATATTGGTAGCGATTGAATGAAGCAGAAATAGACCGTGCGGTTTCAGCGAACGATGAGCGACCTCCATCAAACCGCGGTAATTCTTGTAGCCAACATGCTCAGCCACGCCAATCGCCGCCACTTTGTCAAATTCGCCAACCGCCTCACGGTAATCCGCGTGTATAAATGTTGCCGGCAGACCCTGGCAGTTTTCGCGCGCGTACTTTACCTGTTCGGCGGAGATATTGTAAGCTATCACCTCACAGCCGTAATTTTCGACGGCAAATTTGGCAAAACCGCCCCAGCCGCAGCCAAGTTCAAGCACGCGATCGCCTTTTTTAAGCTTTAATTTTTTGCATGACAAATCAAGTTTATTTTTTTGCGCTTCTTCCAAGTTTTTCGCGTTTTTCCAATAGGCGCAAGTATACTGCAGGCGGCTATCCAGCATATCTTTATAAAACTCGTTGCTTAAGTCATAGTGCTGTTCAGCCACTTGCTTTGAACGCGACTTGGACTGCCGGTTGGTAATCAGAGCTTTTAACTTGTTTATATATTGACTTGCGGATGATAAATTCCTGCCCGCGCCCGTACTCATTATTTTGAAAAAAAACTCATCAAGCCGCTTCGCCTCCCACCAGCCATCCATATAGGATTCACCCAGCCCCAGCGACCCATTCAAAATTAAACGCTGATAGAATTTATCGTTTTTGACTTGCATATCCCATGGCTTGTCACCATTGATAATAACTCCATGGTCTAAAGTAATTTTTTTTACCTTTTCTTCAAAAGATATCATATTTTATATTATTTATGAATTATTAACGTAAATACCCAAATTTTTCAAAACTCTTTACAAATTATAAAAATTCATCTATACTATTGAGGAATGAAATTATAAATAAACATTAACACTATGCCTAAAGTATGCCAAATAACCGGAAAAAAAGCAAAGATTGGCAATAAACGCAGCCATTCCAATATCGCGACTAAGCGCAGTTTTAGCGTAAATTTACAAAAAAAACGATTGCTTAACCCGGCCACTGGAAAAACCATGAGAGTCACTCTTTCCACAAACGCCATACGAACGCTGAAAAAATGGGACAAAGCGGGAAAAAAGTATAATCTCGTACAGCTAATTGCGGCTAAATAAGACTATTTCAGATAAAAAAACACTTCTTTAACTCTGAAGTGTTTTTTTGATAATAAAAATTACCAATTACTGATTAATCGGCGCTACTTCCTCCGCCCACGGCTCTTCTTCCAGCCGTTCCCGAGTTATCTCCTTGCCACTAGTGATATCAACGCCGTAAGCGCCATTTTTTATTCTTAATAAAGCATTTTCAATTTTTTCCAAAACATTACGATACGCAGACAAAGTTGACTCTTCAATAATGTCTTCAGCCGCGTCGTAGGCCAAATCGTCAAAATCAGGATTATCCGCTGACTTTTCCGGCTTGGTCAAATCGGAAATTTTCTGCTCAATAATTACTTTTTCCTCCTCTAATTTTGTCTTCATTTTGGCAATGAATTCTTTATCCAGCATAGGTATTTTTAATAATAATAGTTAATTCTATTATAACATAATTATAAAAATTTAAAATTTTTGTCAATAAAAAAACCGGACTAGCGGGAAGTCCGGTCTTTTTTTATTTTATCAGTCTTAACTTTCGTTACTGCCGCTTTCAGCCTGCTGTTCTGTCCAGTCGCAGACACCGTCGCCATTGGCATCGTGGAGCGGTCCGCGCTTATGCATAAATTTCTTCATTTCCGGCAGGCCTGCCTGTCCGGTAGGCAGGCCAAGTTCTGCTCTGATAGCCTCAGCTTCGTCGAATTTTCCTTCTTTGATTAAATTATGCATTTCTGCCAGTTTGCCAAAATTCTCCTCGGTAATAATCTCGGTATTGGGATGATCGCCCATTGCCTCCTTCCAGGCGTTGTAGTCATTATTATTAATTGCTTCTTGAACAGCGGCATGGTTTCCAAACTCAAACTTCCCCATTCTGCCCATCATGCCGAAATGTCCCATGGCCGGCAAACCCAATTCTGCTTGCAACGCTTTAGCCTCCTCAAGCTTTCCATCCCGCACCAAAGAGTGCAGTTCCGAGAGCTTACTGAAATTTTCCTCGGTAATTAAATCGGCTTTTGGACCATCGCCAACCGCCTCCTGCCAAGCGGCAAAATCACCATTTTCAATGGCAGCCATGACCGCCTGATGGTTGGCGGAACTAAATCCTTGCCTAAAACTACCAGACGAAGCCATTGATACTCCAGCAACCAAAGCGGTCGTGAGAACTACACCGGTACCGGCGGCCAGAACATATAATACTTTTGTATTCATATTTTTCATTTATAAATTAAAGTTGCGCGTCGCGTCATTGCTTATTCATACGCAGGAGAAAGATGATTTCTTTCATTAATTTTTAACGGTAAATTTTAACGCCGCGAATATAGATTTCTTCATTTTTCATAAACGGCGGCGGACAAAATCCGGGTCTGATTTCTTCAGCGAAAAAATTGTGCTCATCAATTTTTCTGCCAATAACTTTTATCGGAACGCCGGTAACAATATCAAAAGGCGCACGCAAATTAGCACTATCACCAAAAATAACCCAAACATTTTTTCGAGAATCCTCCACGCTGAATTTGTTTGGCGCGACAAAAGTCACGACTTTCCCCGCAATCAAACCCTTTTCCGGATATTGCCACATCATTTGCCTCTGCATTGTTGCCAGATTGCAGAGTGTAAAGTGTTTTTGCGCTCTTTTTTCCAGCCACTCGCCGCTTTTACCATAGCTATGCAAAACAAAACCCAATACAGTTGAGGCAAACAAAATTGCGCCGATAATTATCGGCAGAGTAAATCGATAGCCGCCTTTGGTATGGCGGAAGCTGAGGTAAGCGGTAACACCGAGAATAAGTAAAAACATCAGCCATAAATAGGGCAAATTGATTAAAATAAATTTACCCATACTCCAGCCCAGACGCTCGCGCAGCACCCACTCGGTGGCGGTGAAATTAAAAATAATCGCGGCCGTCGCCAAGCTGGCGCCGATTATGGCAAACAGCGCCATTAACCAAACTAACGCGTGTTCAAAGGTGAATTGCCAGCGCGGTTTTGGCTCAATTCGCTCTTTTGTTATTTTGTCTAAAATTGTCTGATGTAAATCTGTCATACATTATTACTACGAAAAATTAACATTCATTTTTTCGGCTGTTTTTATAAAAATTCTTTTCGCGCGATTAATCAGCGTGCCAATCGTTCCCATCGGTTTTTGCAAAATATCCGATATTTCCCGGTAATCTTTCTCTTCCAAAAATTTTAAAATTAAAATTTCTCGGTACTTAAGATCCATTTTTTCCAGAACTTTTTCAATATCTTTTGCCATATCACCATGATTAATTTCTTTTTCTATGTTGATGCCGGAGTCAACATTATGCAAAAACTCATCAATTGCTTCCCCGCCGATTAACTGAGGACGCGCCTGTTTTTTTCGATATTCAGAGATTACCAAATTATGAGCAATACGGTAGAGCCACGATGAAAACTTAAGATTGGTATCAAAATCGTTTAAATTTTTATAAACTTTTATAAAAATCTCCTGCAGTAAATCCTGCGCGTCCTCATCACTGACACCGGCAATGCGCTTAATATAGCGCAGCATTTTACCCTCATAACGGCTGACAACACAACTAAAAAACTCCTGATCTTGCAAGATCAGTTGTACCAACTCTTCGTCGGTTTTGTTGCTGCAATCAACCATATTGTTATAACTACGCAAAGTATATAATATTTCTTTCAAAAAAAATAAGCCTTTAGCAGAATTTTCAAAGGCTTGCTATCTTGCTATAAAAACTTTAAATAAATCAAATCTGTTTATTTTTTGCGTATTAAACCAAAAAAATTAAAAAATCTCAAAAAAAGGGGTGGCGAATTACTGCTGTTTAAAAAGGAGAAATTTAAATCAAATTCACAAGAGGAAGCATTTTTTGATTTAATAGTTACAGCAACTCGCCACCTTATTTATAATGATATTATTAATTACCAAAGATGTCAACTCAATATTTCTCTTGATTGAATTTAAAAAAAGGCCAGCAAATGTTTGCTGGCCTAACTTTGAGTAATTTCCACTTATTTACAGAATCCGTTGGCTGGAGTTGATCCACTCCATGTCAATCCTTCGGCAGTCACATTGGTAACCATAGTCTCGTAACATCCCGAAGGCGCATTACTAAGGTTGAAGGTTGTGATTCCATTCGTGCCCGTAGTTCCAGCTCCGTTCCAGGACGTTCCGGAGTCGTGGTTTAAAGTGATTGATACTGAGGCATTGGCCACCGGGTTTCCGAGATCATCCACAATGCTAACAGCAGTAGAAAGGTGCTTATCAGAATTCTTGCCGCCGGAAGTGATGTAAGTGATTGATTCAACACTGGCCACGGTTGCTTCGGTTGGCGCCGGTCCTGTGGTAAACGAAGCCGAATCGCTACCGGACAAATCTCTCGTGTCGGTCACGACAGTTTCAACTGTGTGAGCGCCGTCCGCAAGCCCGGAAATTTCCAAACTTCCCGTATAAATTCCTAAAATTGCTGTTTCGGTAAAACTGATAACCGTTGTTGTGCCATTTACCATTGTAGCGAAGTCAGATGAACTCAAGCCGCTTATCGCATTGCCGTTTTCATCTGTTATCGCCGCTGTTAATACGGCTGTGGCATCAACTCCACTTTCGTAGTTGGTCTTATCCGTGCTCAAATCAACATTTACTGCCGGGTCTGGCGGTAACGGAGGAGTAATAGCTGCAATCGCCGCCGCGGCGCTGACTAATCCGTATCCGTAAAGACTGTCGCGACCGATAGCTCCTAAATCTATAGCTGTGTCAGCAAGAATTTGTCTTACCTCCGAAGCGTTATTTACACCCGCGGCTATAATTAAGGCAGCCGTTCCCGCAACGTGGGGAGAGGCCATTGAAGTGCCGTTGAATTCAACATATCCGCCGCCCAGTCTAGTGGAGTTTATTGAAACGCCCGGGGCGGCAAGCTCTACCGCGGGACCGGTGCTGGAAAAGCTGGCCCGTTTGTCGCTTTTGTCAGTTGCCGCGACCGCAATTACCGAATCGTAACGCGCCGGGTAGCCGACGTTATCACCTTTACCAGGAGGAGTACCGGAATTTCCCGCCGCCGCGACGTGGAGAACTCCCGCGGCCGCTGAGTTGTCAAAAGCCGCTTTCACGGCGCTACCAGGATCCGATCCTGCTCCATAGCTGTTGTTCGTTACTTGAATTCCGTTATCCACCGCCCACTGGAGGGCGGCAATAATATCGCTCCACGAACCACTGCCGCTTGAGCTGAGAACTTTAAGCCCATACAAATCCGCTTCCGGAGCAGCGCCAACAACTCCAGTATCGTTATCTTCAGCGGCTACAGTGCCGGATACATGGGTGCCGTGACCGTTGTCGTCCATAGGATCAGAGTCGCCGTTTACAAAGTCATAGCCGCTGATGTAATTCGCATCCAAATCAGGATGAGTGTAGTCAATGCCGCTATCAATAATGGCTACTTTTACGCCGTCACCGGTATTGCCACTGCTATGTACTGTTTCGGAACCGATTCTTTTTACGCCCCAGGTATTATCCAATTCCGCATCAATCGCGTAAACCGTTCCGTCAAGTTCAATATTAGTAACGCGTGGATTTTTTAAAAACCCTTTTATTGCCGACTCAGGGACGCTGGCCGAAATAGCCGGCACGAGATGGTAGCTGTATTTGACAACCCCGCCCGCTTTTTTTACTAAAGACTGTTCGCTCGGTCCAGGCGTTTGGTTAAAAATAATAAAAACATCAACTTTATTGTTCCCAGCGGCCTGAACTTGCGAGTTCATCGGCCCAACTGCTCCGACAACCGCCAGAGTGAATACAACTCCTAAAATAAGCGCATAAGATAAAATTTTTTTCATAATGTTTGTTGAGGGAGCATTGCTAAAAAACCTAAAAATTTTTAACAATACGCCCTTATTTACTAAACTAAATATTAGTAAATTAGTACTAGTTTAAGATACTCATTATTATATACGCTTCACTCATATCAGCAATGCTTATCCTGTGGAAAACTATACTTTTAGGCTAAGCAGAAGCAATAAAAAAGTCTTTTATTTGCAAAAAAATGGTAGTATGCTATATTTCTAGCAGATGCGGGTGTAGTATAATGGTAGCACAGGGGTCTCCCCGCCTGCCAAAACTCGCTATTATACATAGACAATCCCTTATTAAGAGGGGGCATAGTGTAATGGTAGCATAACGGTCTCCAAAACCGTTGGTTAAGGTTCAAATCCTTATGCCCCTGCAAATAGCGCGGTAGCGAGCGGCGGGCAGGCAAAACCTCTAGCGGGGGTTCCCTGCCGGCAAGGCAGGGATTCCCTCCACCCGTGCCAGAATCAAACTTTAAGATTTCCCCTTCAAAGCGGAGCAGAGGTTAAACCGAAAATTTTCTTCAAAAATTTTCTTGGACAAATATTCAAGCTTTGTGATAAATTTGTACCAATAAAAAAATGGCGCTACCGCGCCATTTTTTTTATTTAGTTTCTTTATGCATTGTGTGTTTATCGCAATGTTTGCAATGCTTTTTCATCTCCAGTCTTTCTTTGATGATTTTTTTATTCTTGTGAGAATTATAGTTCACTCGTCTGCACTCAGTGCACTCAAGTTTAATCATGTTGTCTTGGGACATAATATTATTTTTAGATTAATAGTTACTTTCTTACCCTACTACACTTACATAAAATTGTCAACAGCAAATAACTTATAATTTTCAATAATCAATCCCGAGCGCTCGGGACAATTTTCAAATGAAAATTTAATGAAAATTGAAAAAGGTAAATTGAAAATTTTATTTAGTGTCTTTCAAAGATAATGCCGGACGCAAACTGATAAAAACTATAACCGCCAAGAATAAAAATAAATATTGCACCGGAAGTAAATACAGCACGCCGACGGAAAATAGCGAACCGGCCAGCCAAGCGGCCGGGCGCAGATCACGAAAAAGATTTATCAAGTCCATGTCCTGACGGTTAACAATTTTGAAAAAATAAACATCCTGCATGGCCTCCACTAAAGCGGCCCCCACCCGTGTCATAAAAAGCACCGCCGCCCAAACCAAAAAGCTGGTTGAGTTTATAAAAAAAATAGCGCCGGTGGCGGTCATCATAATAATTAAACCGATAGTCAAAATTTCTTTTTCACCAAAGTAGCGGTCAGCCAAACTGCCGGCCGGGAGTTGAAAAATGACAAACGGCAACAGCATAATCGTAAACATATAACCCAGATCCTGCCAGCTAAAACCAAAATTTTCATGCAAATAAAGCGGCACATACAAAACCATAACGCAGTAAAAAAATTGTAAAATAAAAGAAACTTTAAAAATTTTTGCTAAATTTTTGTCATACTTAAATACTTTTAATAATTGGTGAAAATGCCGGCTCTGATATTTATTATGATCCTGAAATTTTCTTTTTTGTATAAATATTATCAGCAAGGCCGGCAACAAAATCAAAGCTGAGGCTAAGTAAACAAAGCTATAAGCATTCTGGCCGGTAATACTGCCTGTTATTAACGGCGACAAGAACCAGGCGATATTAATAACGGTTAAAAATTTTGTACGGATGCGTCCGGTGTGAGCGGTATCGGAAATATTTTCCAAAAAGACATCGACATTTATGAATATTAAGTTAATGCTCAGAAAATTAAAAATAAAAAATATCAATATCAGCCACTTATCCGCGACAGCGCTTAAGCCCAGTGTCGTCAGCAAAAGCAAAGTAATAAAAAAAACAGCCGTGGTGTAATTGGTAAATTTTTTTATAATACGCGGATACACAAAAATCGCCAGCAAGGTGATAAAAGTCGCCGCTGTTATGTAAAGACCGACACTGCCGACACCGACAAACTGTTCCAGGTACGATGACTGGATATAAGCCGGCAAGGCTGAGGACAATGCCCAAAAAAAACCAAAAATATAAAGCAAGACAAAAGTAATTTTATTGTTTTTCATACCACTCTTTCTTTAATGCAATATAAGTTTGGAGCCCCTGCAAAAATTTCTGCACGCGATCCAGATATGAACTGTCCGTGAGCTTCCCCGCCTCGTCAAAGACTTCTTTCACGTTGGAAAAATAAAGCGGCTTGGGTACCACGAACATACCCAGCTCATGGAGAACGGGGAGAATATGTTCGGCCACGCGCGCACCGCCGAAACGGCCGTCTGACACTGAGCACAACCCTACCGGCAACCGGCTGTATTCATCGTAGAGCGAATCTAAAACGATTTTAAGCTCACCCGGATAGCCATGGTTGTATTCGGGCGTGACAATAAGTAAACCGTCAGCTCTGGTAACCATTGATTTCCATTGAGCTGCTTTACTATTTTTCACCCACGCAGGAATGGTCACAGCGCTGCCGTAATCGCGCACATCATAAAGCTCGGCGTCAAAGCCGAATGTCTGTGCCTGTGCTAACATAAAGTTGGCTACCTTTTCCGATTGCCGGCCCGCGCGGCCGGTGCCAAGGAGAATGGGGATATACATAATACTCGTTGATTAGTGATTTGTTAAATAGTTAATTCGTTATATTAATCACCTATTTAGTATAGCAAAAAAAAAGACGCTCTGATAGAGAGGCATCTTTTTTTGTTATAAAAATGAAATTACTTGTTTACGTCTTGAATTTCCATCGCGTCTGAACTAACTGGCACATCTTCGTCAATCAGCGGCTCAACGGGCAGCGGCTCCAAAAGCGGCCGCGGTATCAGACCATCATTTGGTATTTGCAAATACTCATCCAAAATTTCCCGCGCCAATGGTATTACCACCGCGTCTTGATAAAAATTCTCCGGTTTATTTACTACCGGAAAAACCAGCGCCGGCACCAGTAATTCATCGTTTATACCGGTATCATTATGGTACTGCCAAATTTTAACGTAGCCGCGACTGGGCGTGCCGAGCTGGATGGTTTCGGTGCGGCCGCCTTCAGACTGCCAGCCGTAATAGTACCGGCCGCCCTGCTCGGCCGCTTTGATCACCTGCGCCGCGTCTGTTGCCGCCGCGTAATCAGATGACTGATAGACATTGGTTGCATAATTCCAAAAACCAGCTACTCGATTGGCGCGAATATTCACATTAACCGTGAGACCAAAGAATGCGCCGCCTTCCTCGTAAACGGTCTGGCCGTTTATAACCAATGGATAACGTACGGTAACCGCGTCCGGCACCCAAGCAAACTCTGGCTGTTGCGCTTGCGCGTATTGAATCCGCCACTGGTTCTCCACGTTGGGCTGGCCGTAGTTTTCCAAAACAACGCCATGCGCGGACAAAAATTGATTGGACATACTAATCAGCTCTTCGTCAGCTGGAATATCTTCTGGCTTCAGACGTGAATTCTGCCAGCAGGCCTCATCCTGGCACTTAGGGTAAATACTCTGCCACTTGTCCCACTGCTCGCTGACTGAAATCATTCCCTCCATGGGGCTGATATAAATATTATAGCCAAACTCTTTATCCTCGCTGACATTCAAACCCTGCAACTGCAAGTTACTGAAACTTTTTAAATTCAAATCAACTCCCAGCTTATCAAGATAAGGCAGTAAACCGGCCGAGCTCATACCGCCTTTGACGCGCTTAAGCACGGAAACAGTATCGTCGCTTAATACGATGTCGTCACCGGCGTATTGATACTTATAAATTACAAAGTCCGGCGGCACCATCATTGCTTCCGGAGACACAGCGCCCCCGCCGCCCAAGCCAAACGCTTTACCGCTGGCATCCATGGCGACTCCGCCGCCGCCTCCAGATTGCCCGCCTAGACTCGCAGCTGGCGAGGCTGGTGGTCGTGCGGTATTTTCAGCTGTTGCCGCCGATTGCGCCAAACTGCCAAACGCGTTTTTGCCCACCTCGGTAATCCGCGGCGCAAAAGCTAGTTGATCGTCATTTTGCAAAGGTACAATACCAGTTTTTGTGCTTTGTAAAAACACCAAGGCCAAAACTACCACCGCCATGCCACCTCCGGCATAAGCCAATTTTTTTATAGTTAAATTGTCTAACATATCTTTAAAATTAAAATTAAATTTTGTTTGTAAGCTATTATTTTTCTGCAAGTCTTGAATTCGCGCTAAAATCTCGCTACGCAACTTACGCGCAAAATACTCATCGAAACGCGTATCCGGCCGTGATACAATCAATTCGTTGATTATTTTGATCAATTCTTTCTCATGCGGACGAAGACTCTCATCAATGGCGTACAAATCGTTTAAAATTTTTTTTATATTATCCATATTTATTTTTTACTAATGACTTAATCCCTTACAAATATATTGATATGAATAAACATTATAAATAAAGCTAGGGGCATTTCTTGGCGCAACTCCCTAATTGCCCGGGAAAATGTCATTTTACAACTGCTTTCAGATTTGCCGATTACTGCGGAAATTTCAGAATAACTCATCTCCTGCCAAACTCTCATAATAATTACATCGCGTTGTTCGCTTTTTAAATTTCCCAAATATTTTTTTACTTCTTTTAATTTTTCTCGCGAATCAAAATTTATATCTAAATTATCATTACTGCTTAAGTCCCAAACATCATCAATATTGACTCCGAATTTTTGCGTGCGGTAGTGATCAATGACCGTGTTGCGCGCGATGCGATAAAGCCAGGCGGAAAAGTTAGTGTGTTTATCAAACGTCCTAATTTTTTCCAGCGCCTTCATAAATACAATACTGGTCAGGTCTTCAGCGGTCTGCTGGTGGCTGGTTTTGTAGTAGATAAAATCGTAAATTTTTCTAATATACCTGTCGTAGAGTTTGCCAAATTGCTCTATATTTCCTTTTTGGCACGCTGATACGATTTGTAATTCATCACTTTCCATGATTTTTTGTACTTAATGCGCCTTAAAAAATTATGATGATCATCATCCTTATTATAACCTATTTTTAGAAATCGTGTAATTACTTTTACCATAATGCTATATTAAACCCCGCGAAAAACGCGTACCCCGAGTGGAATATTACCTACGCTTATTAATGCGAGGTACGCGCTCGTAGGGATGCTTGTACTATCTATAACGATACTATGGAAAAAAAGTAACAATTTAAAAACCCCGCGTTTTTATCTGCGGGATTTATTTATCTTTTTAAAAAATTTATATTTACGAATAAAATCAATTTTTTCTGTCCGCACCTTACGTGTCTTCCCACACATACTACCATCCCGTCTGCGTCATGGCCAAAAGCGCCGCGAAAGCGCCGCTGGTATAAATGGCGTAGCTGATCATATAAAAAAATATCAACACCACCACCAAAATCATACTGCGCAGACGAAAAGCGACATAGAGCAGAACAACCGCTAGTGTAACAATAATGATGAGCAGGTGGTCAGGCGTTAAGCTGTTCGCATACTCAATAAATAGGGTATAGTATTTTTGCAACATAATTTTTTCTCCTGGCTTTTATTATACCATTTTTTGCGAAATAAAAAACTCCTAATTATCTTATATTTTTTAAAGTGCGCAGCCTTATAAAACACCTCTGCTAATTAATAATACCCTGGCTAAGCGCAATTCATTATAAGAAAACTGCCCGGCTAGAAATTCATATACCGGCGTCAAGTTAAACTCCTTGGTTTGGACAAACGCCTTTTGTATCACCGCCAATTTAGCTTCGGGAAAAGTAATATGATTCAAAGACAGTGTGTCGCCGCGCTGCAGTAATTTTTCTACATGCCCCATAATGGTCCCTTCGCTAATCCCCCGCTCGTCGGCAATTTGAGCAAAACTTTTTTTCTCCGACAGTAGCTCTTTAGTAACTTCATAAGTCGCGCCGCGTTTTTTTCTGATCTTTTTCTCTTTTTTTTCTTGCTGTTCTGCTTTGGTCGGCGTAATTGAGTTTAAATATTCTGTTTGTTTTTTTATTTTTTCTATTATACTCAAACTGCGCAACTCCTGAATGCCGGCCTGCGACAGCGCTAACAATTCTTTGTCTTTTTGTAAAATCTCTTCACTCACCTGCAAGGCAGTGTCATTTAGGCCAACTAATCGTAATCCAGCTAACGTCCGCACGCGCGAAAGGGCCACGTACCCCATACCCGGCTCAAAAGATTTGCTTAAATCAATTTCAGCTGCGTCCAAACTCATGCCCTGGCTCTTGTGCACAGTAATGGCCCATGCCAGACGCACAGGAATCTGTCTAATAGATGCTTTTACAAAACCATCCTCTTCTATCTGCCAGCTTTCCGGCTTAGCATAAATCATCCGGCCGGAAATTGTTTTAATAATAGGAAATTTGTTCTCGTCAAAACCAACTACGTCGCCCAAAGTTCCATTAACATAACCATTTTCAAAATTATTTTTGACAAACATCACCGCCGCGCCGACTTTCAGCCGCAACATCTGCGGCGCCAGACAGCTTTTTTGCAAATTTTCTACTAATACCGAATTGCCGTTGCCTTGCATTTGATAGAGTTTGGTCGCGCCCTTGAGCTGTGCAAGCTGTCGATTGTTGATAGCGTCCACGTCGCAGTTGTGCGTATAGAGTTTTGTTGGCGTCACGGACCCCAAAATTTTTCGCTTATAACAAGCGCGCAAATAATTAAGCGTTGTCTCATTAACAGCGTTGTTGCGCATGGCATTTAATACGTCTAATAAACTCTGATCGCTTTGCCGATACTGCTCATTTAAATAGCATATCTTTATATCCATTTTCTGCCAAACGCGCGCTTTATAGGCGAAACGAGCCGGCGCTTCATCTTCCCTGCTCACCGGCGGCAACTGAAAAAAATCACCACATAAAATAATCTGCAAACCGCCGAACGGCAGCGGATTTTTTTTCATGTACCGGCAGACATGATCTATTAAATCCAGACGATAGTCGTGCAGCATGGATACCTCATCTATAATCAACACTTTTACTTTGGCAAATCTCTTCTTAACGTGCGATTTTTTACTAATTTCATACAGCTGTTTATTATTTAACTCATCTCTAATACCCAAACCGCTCCAGGAATGAACCGTAACGCCGTTCATATGCGTGGCGGCAATGCCGGTAGAAGCGGTAACGCCAACCGCCACTTCACGCTTTTTTAGATAGTTGATATAGCTATTTAACAAAAAAGTCTTGCCGCTGCCGGCGGCGCCGGTCAAAAAGACGTTGTGGCCGAGCTTGAGAATGTCTAATGCTTGTGCTTGGGTCATACGCGTTGTTACCATAAACCAAATCCCCTGTTCCATTCGGCCAAACGCTGACGCGAATTTTCAAACGCAACTGCGGCCGGATCAAATCCGTGCGTGGGGGTTCAGTACCCCGCAGACTGCGGGGAAGGTGTGGAGATTTATTTATCTTTGTCTTCTTTCTCCCCCCTCTCTTTCCTGATAACTTCCGCCATCGCCTCCATCGCCTCCCTCGGCGTGCAGGCGCGCTTGAAGATATAGGCGGCCGCGCCCATTTTTTTGGACTTTTCCCGATCTTTGGGCGTGTCTAAATTCGTGAAAACAATAATCGGAATGTTCTTGGTTTTTGAGTTCTCCTTAACCGCTTTTAGATACTCCCAGCCTTGCTCGGCCATGGTGTTTTCCGGCTTGGAAATAATTATATCCAGCATAACCGCGTCTGGCTGTTCAGCTTCGGTAACGGTCAAGGCTTCCTGAATGTCCTTGGTTGACAAAAAATCGTAGCCTTCTTTTTCCAAGAGTATGTGATAAATATTGAGCAACTCCCGCTCGTCCTCCACGAACAGTATCCGACCCTTGCCGGAGCGCATGACGTTAGTTTTGGACTTGTTGGCTGGCATAGAGTGAAAGTTAAGTTAAGTTAAACTATATTGAATGCGTTTTTTTAATTGAGCAAAAGCGTTACTTCTTAACTTTAAATTTTTTTCTCTGTGCCTGGCATCATACTCCGCTTTATACGCTTCATAGTAAATAAGTTCAAGCGGTAGGCGTGATTTAGTAGAAAATACTTGTCCGCTATTATGCAACTCCAAACGTTTTCGCAAATCTTTCGTTGAGCCAATATACATATTATTGTCTTTTTTACTTTTCAAAATATACATGTAAAACATAGGGGGTACACCACCACACCCGTTTAATTGCCACAAACGGCAATTAAACGGGTGTGGGGGTTAAAATATCTCTATTTTATTCTGCCGTGAAATCCTGTTTTCTGTATTTTCCGGCTGCTGATTTTTGTAAATTGGAATAGTAAAGCTAAATGTTGAGCCCTTGCCGGCGCCATAACTTTCCACCCAAATTTTGCCACCGGTGCCATTAATAATTTTTTTGGCAATGTATAGTCCTAAACCGGAACCGTCCGGACGCAAGTTGGTCGCGTGCTGGCCGCGAGAAAACTTCTGAAATAACTTTTCTTTATCCTCCTTAGCAATGCCCGCGCCGGTATCTTTAATGTTAATTTGCAAAAACTCCCGATTTTCTCCGGTTAGTTTGTAAGAAACTGCTACCCCGCCTTTTTCCGTATAATACACGGCATTGTCCAGTAAACTGGAGGTGGCATGAGTAATCTGCTTTGCCTCGCACCAGACGATTGGAATTTTGAATGCTGGTTTTTTTATTTCTATACTCAATTTTCTTTCCCGCGCCAGCTTCATCTGCCGCTTTTCCGGAACCAGCCATTCTATAATTGAGGCGATGTCGGTTTCCGCGGGCGTTAGCCGCATGCGTTCGCCCTCCAGTTCGTACGCTGTCCAAAAGTCAGCCACGGTGCTATTTAATCGCTCCAGTCCGTCTTTTATACTGCTGTTTCCTTTTTGAAAATCAAAACCGCCTTCCTGTACCATAGCAAAGTATCCATTCATGATCGACAGCGGAGTATTGAGCTGGTGGTTGACCACGCGCAAAAAGTCGGATTTCATTGCCAGGAGTTCCTGGTTGAGCTGGTTTTTTTCCGTAAGCTCCGCGTTGGTCTGCCGCAGATCTTTGGTTTTTTCGTCCACTTTCTGCTGGAGTGTTTTGGTAAAATCCTGCACCGTGCGGTACAACCGCGCGTTTTCGATGGCAATTCCTGCCTGTTTTGATAAAGTGTTCAGTAGCTCTAAATCTTCGGCGGTGTAAGCGTCGCCGGAATTTTTGCCGCCCAGAACAATTATGCCGATTAATTTAGCCCCGCTCATTAATGGCAGACAGAGCGAGGCCTCAATATGCTCCATGTTGTCGTGCAGGCGCTTAAAATTTTCTCTGTTTTTCTTTGTTTTAGCGTCATTGGAAAGCAATATCAATTCGTCGCGCACCAGCGGATGCTGGCTTTTTTGCAGTTGTTTCGTCAACGCGCTGTCCTGCACGAGCGATATGCCGTTTTGTTCGTTAAAGCCGATTACTTTGGCGATTTGGTAACGGGTAGGCGCGGTGTTCGGCTCAATCAGCAGTACGCCGGCGCGCTCAAGCTGCATAGTTTTTTGAATTGTGTCCACAATGAGGTTAACTATTTTTTTGAGATCAATATAATGGTTAAGTTCGTCGGTCAGCTTAGTGATAGTTTCCTGGTAATTATAAAGAGAGGCAAAAAAATAACGGTTAGCTACCTTTTGCAGCCATTTATTCGTTGCGAAAAATCCCAGCACAAACAGCGGCGCGATGATGAGACCGGCCAGATAGCCAGCCGTGGAGAAAATGCCGCCCAAAAAACGGCTGTAAATCCAGGCGACTAGATAAAAAATACCATAGGCAAAAGCGGCTACACCGAAGTAGAGAAAGATGCGGCGAGCGACTACGCGAATATCCATCAGACGATACTTTAAAATTGTATAACCAACAATAATAGGATACAAAAAAACCGCTAAGTTAAAAAATGGGTATAAATCTATTTTATAAACCGGTAAAAAACTTAAACTACCCCCAGCAAAACTTACTCCCATGCCAATAAAAAAATATTTTATTTGTGTCTTGGCAATTCCGTTCGCAGTTCTGTATGCCCACCATAATTTAAAATGGCTGAATATTACTAGACCAAAAAACATAGCGGTAAATGGAATATAAAAAGGGCCGGGGGGAGAATCATAATAAAACTGGCCAAACACCCATCGCATGTTGGCGATAAACAAACCATTAATAAAATTGGCAGCTAAAAAAATAAAACCGGCCGCATAAACAGACCCTATCAGCCATTTATTACTAATTTTTAAAAAGCGGTAAATAAAATGCGTGAACAAAACCGGAATAAAAATAATGCCGATGTGAGTAAAACGCCACCAAAAATCAGCTTCAGCAATATCATGCGTGGTGGCTATTTTGTAGCCGCCGAAACCCCAAAAAGCTACGGAAATACAAAAAATTCCCCATATATAATGAAGACGATTTTTGCCTTTCACAAACATTAAAACAGCCATAACGCTGCTGGTTATGCCAGCTAACAGTCCTGATAAAGCAAATAAATTCATAAGCGCAAGATTAAAAACTTTATTTTATTATAGCATAAAAAAGAAAAAGACCGAACACACAACAAAGTGTTCGGCCTATTTTTACCAAAAGAACTCAAACGGCGGCTAGTCTAGGCTGTTCTGCGCCTCTACCAAAATTATACCGAGTAGCGTATTGGAATAATAACTCCAATAACCGTTTCGTTATTTTGGCAGGCGGGCAGTAATCTCCGCCCAACAAGCGAGGCAAATTTTCAACCGCAAACACAGCTTCGTGAGTGATATAATCCTGATACAAATCCAAAATAGGATTAACGACTCTTTGTTTGGCTGAAAACTGCCGCGTCACTGAGCCGGTTTTTCGGATTCCCTGAATCCCCAAAATATCAAAAGATTGGTCAATCACCCAATCCACTAGTGGCGGAGCAGGATGGATAACATGTAATATCTTACCAACACACTGCGCATTGAACGAGATATTAAAAAGCATGTCAGCCACCCAGTTAACCGGAACAATATTAAGGGTTGATTCGCCTCTTTTTACAATTAAAGGCAATTCAACACCGTATTGCACTCCGGTTAATCCTATTTTTACTCTTTCACGCTCAGCAAGGATATGAAAGGGTATAAAAAACCCATACATTCCGGAAAAATTGCCAATAGCGCCGGTTGTTGAATCTCCCACCACAATCCCCAAACGGGAAATAAGGTAAGAGAGGCCGCTGTTAAGCACCAAAAATTCCGCTTGACGCTTGGACTCTTCATAAGGATTGCGGCCTTCAACAAAACACTGGCCGTCTTCCTGAAGCTTATCGCAAGCTCCGCCCACATACACCGTGGAAATATAGTGAAATATTTCAGCATGTATGAATCTATGCAAATTCAAGGCGTTTTGGGTGCCAAAAAAATTTTTGAGAAAGGATTCTTCACGGCAACTCTCATCAAATTTAGTGGAAGCCGCCGCATGAATGAATATCTCAAAATTCGTGGAGCTAAGACAACTCAAATCATCAGCCGAAACCCCACATAACGACTTCGTAATGTCGCCTTCAACGGCGACCGCATTTTCTGACCTAAGGCCGATAGCGTGGTTTAGTCTCTCTTGCGCGGAACAATTAGGCGCTGAACGGACAATGCATAAAATTTTATGCCCACCCTTTAACAATTTTTTAACCAGCACTGAACCAACCGTGCCGGTCGCTCCGGTCATGATAATAGTTGCCATGGATATCACCTCTTTTCTGTCTGTTAGTTTTTAAAGAACTGCTTTTATCCTAACACCAAAAACTTTGGTGTCTGGATTTATTGTACCAATAACATAAAATAATAGCAAAAAAGGTTGACATTGTCAACCCTCTGTAGTAATTTAAATATATGGCATTTCAATACGATAAAAAAATAGATAATTGGTCACACCGAATGATCAGCGGTCTTACTGAAATTTGGGGCGTGCGATTAAATAAAAATAACGATAAACTAAGATACAAAACTCTTCCTTTGCTTAAAAATTATCTTGACGGCTATTGGCAAAAACACGGAACAAAAATCATTAAAAGACTAAACAGTATTTTTAAACTTAATCATAGCCCCGATGATTTTTTGTTATATTTAAATACAGCCGGAGCTTCCCTGCATAACACCGAGAAGCAATTTATTTCCCTCTGCTTGCACCATTCTTTTATTTCCTACCCGACTGTCATTATTCATGAATTGTCGCATATTTATTTCTATCAATATCTGCGCAAAAGCTCCATTACTAGTTTAAACAATAACGAAGCTAACGAACTGAAAGAAATAATAACGGTTATTATTAATACTGAATTTTTAGATTATATAGACTGTTTAGATGTTGGTTACCCCGACCATAAAAAAATCAGAGCGCGAGCGAAAAAAATTTGGCAACAAAACAAAAATATGGACGCGTTTATGGCAAAAATGATAAAAATTTATAAAAAATAAAGCGGACATGACTAAATGTCCGCTTTTTATTCAATGATCAATTACCACTCTTGCAGTTAACTTCTTTTGCCATAATTTCAGGAACATAACATAACCCCTCTCTTAAAAAAATGGACATAATCTTGCACTTCCATCAACTGCCAAAGCGCTGTAACAAGTTCCAGCTCCACAAAAACTGTTTATGGGCCATTCGCCACTGATTTTCATGCTCCATTTACGCAAGTCGTTAATTTTCAACAGATGCTCAACGGGAAAATCATTAATAATGGCAAAGAGTTGTTCCTTAAATACATCTAAATCGGATAACTGCATATTATCGCTATAAGCGATTAAATACGCCCAAGAGCAAACATTATAGTCCGCGAAGACTTCGAGATGGATATCATATAAACTATTAATGCTTTCTTTTGTAACAACCGTGCTAACGCCAAAATTTACTTTTGCATTTTGCATTAACAGCACAGCTCGTTCAAATTCCACAAAAGAATTGCCGGTTAATGATGGCCGATTTTTTGTTTGCCAGCGTTTACCATCATATGTAAACACGTTCGTACTCCGGAAGCCCTCAGATTGAGAGCGCTCTCATTGACCAGAGTGAGAACAACGGTGCGATGTAATCACATCAATTTTCCACAGAATTAATTCAATCATCCCTCATTTGATTAAATCCTTAATTTCATCCATAAGCTTCTGCAGTCCCTTAAACGGCCTTTGATATATAGTTAATCCTGAACTACTATTGCCCTCTAAAAAATATGGACCGTCATCGCACAAGGCTATGTCCCAACCGACTATAGTCAAATCAGAAAAAAGACCCGCAGCCCTATTAGCGTATTCCACGATCTCACTTACTCGACTGATTCTAATGTCTTTAAATGGAATTTTACTGACAGGATGCATATCATATTCGTTTAAATCCTCATCATATCCCCTACCAAGTAATTGCCCCGTCTGATGATCGACCCCAACATACAAACCTCCTGTATGAGCGTTATCCGTAATCGTGTCGCTTGTTCCAAGTTTTAAAGATACATATATAACCTTAGAACCCCCGTCAGGTCTAAACACGGTGAGCACCCGAAAACTATTTACTGAATCATTATGAATCCGTGCGATCTCTTTTGCATTCTCCAAGGGCAGTTGCAAAATCCAATCTCCATGCATTTCTGTTTGAAGAAACTCCAGATCAAAGATTCTATTCTCCTCGTTGAGCCAAGATAATTCTTGCTTCTGAATTGTAAAGATCCCCTTTCCTCCCGAGGAGTAGCTTGCGGGCTTACAAAAAATTACAGTATGACCAATTAAATCAAGCGTATTCTGTAGCTGACTCTGACGAACGATTCTATTACCATGCTGATCGTACACACATCCATTTTTTTTCTTTAAAACAGTCTGTGCATATCTCAATCCAGAACCTTTTATCATTGATTCAAAGATATTCTTGTCGTCCAAAAGAACGTAATTGTTATTTATCTTTGGCAATATTTTATAATAAAACAGCGTTTCGGGATAAAACTTGGATACATCGACAAAACTAAACTGCCTTCTGTATAATGCATACCTGAAATAATGATACGGGAGGCAACGGAACTTTAAGGTCAATTTAATAATTTCAAAAATAATGATTGGCAGAGACTTACTTTCCTTTGAATATTTGTGTATTGCGGGAAGATAAGACTGTTTGAATCTAAGGTTCTGATAGCCCATCCACTTAGGATAAAGTGCGACTTTCAGAAAAAATCTATAGTATCTATTATTGAAATTCTTTATTGATTCATTGAATGAAGCCATAGGGCACTCTAATTATCTCTTATTTTCCGAGATATGTGAATATTTTGAAAATCAACACACTCACTCATTATTTCTTTCGAAAGAAGTCTTGATTGTGCGTTGCGCTCTTTGTCTCCTGAATTTAGATAGATTACATCCGAAACATCTTTGACTGAATGGTAACCGTGAACCAACAAATCCCTAACTATTTTAACAAGTGAATCAACTGGATCAAGAAAGGTCGCGTGGGGGCCAATACTGCGAGCAATTTGATGTTTAATGCAGTTAAAACATGTGCAGGCAAGTATTACCGTATCAGACAACACTGATTCATACGCCGAAAGTTCATCGGCTATCTCCTTCTTACCCTTGTTCGTGTTGAAACTTGCAGAAGCGACCGCACATTCGGATCTGGTTCCAATAATTTCTGTCAGCATTTTTGGGGAGACCGGTCTGAGCGTCTCCTGATAAAACCCAGAGTTGATGGTCGATAACGTACCCATTATCGCAACATTCTTATTTGTTATTTCTGACGCATAGTCATGTATTAATTTCTTAAAACCATCAACCATGGATAATACTTTTATCTGAGTATTGTCCTGCATCTCACGAGTATGAAAATAAATGATACTTGCAGTATTACAAGCAAGGATAACTAACTTTGGTTTTATTGTTCCATTAATACATAGAGTAATCCACGAACTAACGATATCCATCAACTGCCCCTCACTTTTCAGACCGAGAGGATTATACTCGGTGTCAGCTAAATATATAACATTGAAATTTCCCAAGAAAGGAAGAGTGGTTTTCAAAACACTTAAACCGCAAGCACACGAATCTATGATTACCACGGTAGATTTATGGGAATCAAATTTATCTTTTATTCCAATAAGAGACAGTTGAAGATTCATAATTAAAATGTAGTTAGTTCTTCATCTATAACAAGTGTCTTCACTTTAGAAACTAAAGGTTCATCTAAATACGGCGATCTATTTTCATTATTCAGGCACTTCAAGAGTCCAGCTTTTGTGGAGATTAAATTGAAAGATATGAACCCACGAATTACAACAATCTCTTTGCAGGTAAGATGTGGTTGTAATTTTCTAACAACGTGATCAGCAAAAGTTTTCTCAAAAATCTGCCTCTTACTCAAGTAGGAGGCCCAATAGTGGTAAGGGTCCTCAGGAAATTCAGGATAGTGTTTTTTGATTTGAGTGATAATTGAGCTCTTCAACATATCAAGCATAGTAATCCTTTCATTAATTGAATTTAATTCATAAGAACCCACCAACAGTGCGTCCCTTAAACAGTCTATATCTTGTTGTGATAAATAGTTAAGTTGCTCCAATTGCCTGAATATCCATTTATGATGTGGCATCTCTTGTTCATTGAGAATAAATAAAGCTTCTAAGAGAAGATTAAGGCCGTCATTGATTAATAAATGGGCACTCTCTGGGTATCCTCGATGAAAAGAATTTACACTATGAAAGTTAACCCTCCAATAATACTGATTGACGATTTCAACTAAGCGATTAAAGTCTTTTTTCTTGTCTCGCTGTAATTTATGCTTCAAAAGCTCTGTAATTAAGCCCTCATGCTCATAAACGATGATTCCGTTTGCATACGCATATTTTTTCTCATCATTCCACGTTGTCTTAAATTCTTCCGTCATTATCTGTTGGGATAGATTGAATTCAACATCGACCCCATCAAGGTGTATGTGAAAGCTAAATGGTGGGAGATAGCTTTCAGCAGGTACCTTCTCTAGAAATACACTTATATCAATATCGGAGTATTCATCTAAAAAATCACGTTTGCCCACGCCACCAAGCAACACTATCCCGACCACCTCATCTTTTTGTTTCAGCTTATTTGTAAAAGATGTAACAATATGATCATATTTCCATTTAATGTTTTTGGTATTCATAATGATTTCATGCTTATGATAAAGACTGGGACTGCAAAAGCAACCCCAGTCTTCAGTTCATTCCCTGACACCAGACTAAAAGACATGTTACTTTCGTCTCCATGTCGTTCCAGTTTGGCTATCCTCAAGAATGACACTGTTGGTAGAGAGGTGTTTGCGAATACGATCAGCAGTGGCAAAATCACGTTCCTTTTTTGCCTTGTTACGTTCGGCAATAAGTCGCTCAATTTCACCTTCCGCAAGATCATCCGCTCGCCCCGCCTCAAACCACTTTACTGGATCTTCAGCGAACAGACCAAGCAGTTCACCCGCTGCCCTAAATGAAGCAATTGCCTCAATTCTGGCACTACCCGTAAGCTGCATGGCGGTATCTCGCAATGCATGAAGTACTGCAATTGCTACAGGTGTATTGAGGTCGTCATGAAGAGCAACAACAACATCCTGAGGCGGAGTACTCACAGGCACATCAGGAGCTTCTCTAAGCAGTCGATAGAAACGATCAAGTTGCTGTTTCGACTGTTCAAGTAGCCCATCGGTCCAGTCAAACGGTTGTCGATACTGTGCGGAAAGCAATGAAAAGCGTAATACTTCACCGTGCCATTCCCGTAGCAGATCGTGCATGATAATAATGTTCCCAAGCGACTTGGACATTTTATCCGTGCCCATGTTGATAAAACCGTTATGCATCCAGTAGCGCGCAAGTGGCGCTCCCCCATGCGCACAAGACGACTGGGCAATCTCGTTTTCATGGTGTGGAAAGCGAAGATCTTGTCCACCCCCATGAATGTCGATTGTCTGGCCGAGCTCATGCTCTATCATGGCGGAGCATTCCAGATGCCAACCGGGCCGACCACGTCCCCAAGGGCTATCCCAACCGGGCTCATCGTCTTTCGACGGCTTCCACAATACAAAATCCGCAGGATTTTGCTTGTATGACGCAACTTCAACACGTGCACCCGCAAGCATCTCTTCGCGATTAATTCCAGAGAAAGAACCGTATCCGTCGAATTGTTCTATCGCGAAGAGAACGTGGCCTTCTGTTACATACGCAAAACCTTTTTCCAGAAGTTCACATACCATAGAGATCATTCTGTCGACATAGTCGGTAGCCATGGTCACTACTGTTGGCGGAAGCACATTGAGCTTATGGGACTCATCACGATATACGGCTGAATATTTTGCCGTAATTACTCCAATCGGCTCACCGGTTTCTTGCGATGCGTGGATGATCTTGTCATCTATGTCCGTATGATTATGGGCATAGACGACGCTGTCCACGCCATATTTGTGTCGCAATACTCGGAAAAGCTGATCAAACACAACCGTTGATCGGTAGTTACCAATGTGAGGATAACTATATACCGTAGGACCGCACGCATACATCGTAACCCGCTTGTGGTCAGTTGGAAGAAAAACATGTTTCTTGCGTGTCGCGCTGTCGAAAAGAACAAGGTTTGAATTTTTCATGGTTTTACTCCTTTTGGTTTAATGTTTTAAGGCACTCGAATTCCTGAGGTGGCCGGGTTTGTCAAGACGCCAAAAACTTTGGTGTCTGGATAAATTATACCAATAACATAAAATAATAGCAAAAAAGTTTGACATTGTCAACGGTGCCGCTATATAATGAAAGTATAAAGTGAAATATAAAATGTACAATACTATTACTAAAAATCAATGGCTCAAAAAATTACAGATTTCACCAACAGCGGTACCTGATATTTTTGTTATACACGGCAGTATGTTTTTTAACAAGAGAGTGAAAGAAATCAAAAAGTTTTTAAATAGCAGTCAGGTAGTGCCTGATTTACCTATTGTTCTAGGAAAACTTGAAAAGCAAAAGGTGGGTATCTCAGTGGCGTACGGTGGACCGATGGCTTCAGAATTTGCTCACATATTCTCTGTATTAGGTACAAAAGTTATCATACAGACCGGAACATTTGGCGGGTTAAAATCAGAATTGATGCCTGGCGATTGCTGTATACCAAAAGCAGTTTTCCCCGGTGATGACGCATCTGGCTACTATACAACAAAAAAAACCGTCGCATTACCTACGAACGGTCAATTAAGAAATATACTGGCGGAAAAATTACAGTCTGCTGGCGTATCGTATTGTTCGGGGAATGTCTTTACAACAGCTGCGATGCTCGCAGAATCTGAACGTGATCTACAGTCCTTACAACGGCAAGGATATTGTGGTATTGACTTGGAAACCGCTGCGGTCATTGCTGTGGCGCGGTCATTTAAGATACCGGCTGCCGCCATGTTACGTATGGGTGAAAATTTAGCGTTGCATCAAAATAACATTACCGATAAAATTGCCGCTGGAGCAACAACAAATATTGCGCTGTGGCATATTGCCATTACAGCGGGTATAGAGTATGTTAGCAGGAATAAGTAATTGTACTTACCCCTGCTAACAGTTATGTTGCGGTGATGCTTTATTCGCATACCCCGCAATGATCGTGCTGATCAACTACCGTTGCGTCTGTAACGAGATCCTCTTTCACGCTCATCACCTCCTTTCATGAAAGAACAGAGTGGGGACAACCGGGATGAATAATCGGCTGTTCATATAAGTCTTTATTTTTAAAATAGCTGAATGCTCTAGCCCACATACGACAAATTTTTTGGCATCCGGCGCACCCCGTGTTTTCCCGCCGGACATTTCTAAAATTACGAAATGCGTCACTAGACCAAATTGCATCCAAAGTACTAGTTAAAACGTTACCCCCTAACAATTCAGTAACGCCGTCAAAATATGGAAACGGATAACAATCACCGTTAGCGCTCACATACATAAAGAGGCGTGCTCCTATTTCCGTGTGCCATTCCACTGGCCAAGAGTAACTACTGATTTCACCTTTGTCAAAGGGATGAAGAATAATTAGGTTATTCTTTGCAGCGCGAAGCTTATTGATCACCGACCATGACTGGAAGAGCACATCGTTAGCAAGCTCGTCCGTAATTTTAGAACGACCATTGAACACTTGACGAGCTAACTTCCAGCTGGAAACTCTGCCTCGCAGATACTCTGCAATGTCAATCAAATCATTAATGTTGGACTGGTCTAATGTAGTAGTTACTGATAATTTTGCCCATTCCGGTTTTGACGACCATAAGTAGTCAAGTGCTTGTTGTAGAGCGTCCCACATTTTTTGCTTGCCAACCCAGCGATTAAAGTTCTCCGCAAAAGAATCCATAGAAATTTGGATGGAAAAAAAGTAGCGCCAGAGCTCAGACGCTAAGTCTTGCCTCTTGCCAATAGCAACTCCATTGGTTAGCAGTTTCTGCTCAAAACCTAACTCATGGGCAAAATTAACAAATTCCAAAAAATTCTTTCTGGTAAAAACTTCTCCGCCAGACCATTCAATTTGTAAGACCCCCCATGCTTGCAAAGCAGACAATAAATCTTTAATTTGTTGTTCGGTCATTTCTTTTGGCAGCGGATTGCCTGAATTGACAAAACAATGAGGACAACCAAGATTGCAACGGTTGGTAAATTGAATCTGCACTTCAATAGGGACTGACATACCGTTGAATACTTGACTGGTTGGAATACTACATAACGAAGTGTCGCAATTGATTTTATTAGCATCGTCAAGGCAATAAATGCGCCCTTTGTGTGAAAACAGATACTTTTTCACTGATGGCTCAAAACGAAACAATTCTACCATAATCATCACCTCTATTTAATTTTAATGTACAACGTATTTCTAATTTACACCCTCTGGCACATTTGTCAATTGTTACGGCCTACATTCACATAAAAAAGCCGACGAAAAATACATTTCGCCGGCAGAGTTTGCAAAAATAAAAAATATTATCATTGCAATGTAAGTTTTACATCAGGATGTGTTGTTTCGTACAACTGACCACTTGTAAGGTTCTGATTTAATGTCCCATGACAAGCATTCGCAATGCCTATAAGGTCTGGTAACATTTGTTGGATGAGCTTGTTCTCTGTGTGTAGAGAAATTGCGGAAATTGTCCCCCGATAATCTCCAACAACCTGGGACTTGAAATGACGAACTTTGTTAAGTAGTTCAACAAAAATTTCGCCGATTTCCAATAACTCATTATTATCGTAGCCTGTATTGGTTACAGGCCATTCACAAGTGTGAATTGAAGTGTGTTCCGCCACTTTAAATACATTATGATAAATTTCTTCTGTAACAAACGGCAAAAAGGGAGCCATAAGCTTAAGGAGAGTATCTAATGTATAGTGTAGCGTAAATGTCATTGATGTTATGTCTGTATCGGGGTATTTTTCTGGGTGCCATGTTCTATCCTTACAAAGTTCAAGATAGTTATCACAGTACTTCACCCAAAAAAACTTTTCCAATGATATTCTAGCCGCATTGTAGTCGCATGCACTCAAGCTGGTTGTGCAATTTTTAATAACATGCTGAAGCTCGGCAAGAATCCAGCGATCAGAAAATACAGAAATAACAGATTCTGGCACAACATCATTATCACTTAGGAGTGCCTCTATAAAACGAGCTACATTCCATAGTTTAATCACTACTTTGCGACCGTTTTTGATATCCTCTTCAGTATAACGAAGATTGTGTCCCAGTCCCGCGTTAGTTGCCCACCACCGTATGGCATCGGCAGGATAATGTTGCAACACTGTTTCAATAGCTACAAAATTACCCTTGCTCTTGCTCATTTTTTTACCATTACTATCCAACCCCCATCCGGAAATCATAACATTTTTCCACGGCAGAGAATTAGTATGGTAATGAGATTTGACGACGGTGTAGAAAAGCCAGGTACGGATAATTTCAAAAGCTTGTACTCGCAAACTCATGGGATATATTATCTCCATGAATCTATCCTCAGCGCCCCAATCAGAGTTAATGAGTGGTGTGAGTGAAGATGTCATCCATGTGTCTAGTACCTGTTGTTCCGCTTCTAGAATTCTACCTTGACATTTCGAGCAAGACAATTTACTCGGTTGATGTTCTCGCGGATCAATCGGTAACATGTCCTCATCAGGCAAAACAATTTCACCACAGGCCTGACAGTACCACACAGGAATAGGAACACCATAAAAACGACTCCGAGAAATACACCAATCCCACTTTAAACATTCTACCCACGCACGGTATTTTTCCTGCATAAACTCCGGTAGCCACGTCAACTCTTTCCCGCGTTGCAAAAAATCGTCTTTATGGTCCAAAATTTTAATAAACCATTGGGGGGAGGCAACAAATTCAACCTGGGTACCGCATCGTTCGTGAACATTTTTTATATATTTGACTGCTTCCTGGTTTACAATAAGACTCTGTTCCTGCAAAGACTGAACAATGATGCTACGTGCCTGTAATACAGATAAACCTTTAAGTGAACCGGCAATATCAGTAAGCTTGCCGTCAGTCGTAAGTAGCACCCGTGTTATAAGTTTATCTTGTTTCCATTTTTGGACATCTTGAGCGTCTCCCCATGTACACACCATCATGATACCTGTTCCAATATCCCTATCAACATCAGTATGAGTGAGTATTGGCACAGCGTGTTGCATGTACGGCACTACTGCTGTTTTACCAACAAACTGAATAAATCGTTCATCGTTAGGATGAACATATAGAGCAACGCAGGCCGGTAACATTTCAGGGCGTGTGGTAGCAATAGTGAGAGACTGCTTTGTTTCAACAGCTTGAAAGATAATGTGGTACATCACACCTTCACATTGCTCGTCGTCTAAGTCAGCTTGTGCCAATGCCGTACCGCAGAAAGTGCACCAAAACGATGGTGCATTTTCTCGATACACAAAACCATCTTTAAATAGTTCTAAAAATGATTTTTGTGATACATATTGTGCTCTATTGCCAATGGTACTGTAGGACAACGACCAGTCAACACCTATACCAAGCTTGTCCCAAATATTGTGATAAATCTGTCTACCTTTTTCTGTTTCTTGGAGACACAAAGATATAAAATCACCGCGTGATATTTCTTGTTTATTTATCTTGTATTTTTTCTCCACGAAACGTTCCGTAGGCAAGCCATTATCATCAAAACCCATGGGATAAAAAACGTTATATCCCTGCATGCGTCGAAATCGCGTGATTATCTCAGCTTGAATGTAAGACATAGCATGCCCCACATGTAGATGAGATGAGCTAACATACGGCGGTGGCGTATCAACGGAAAAAACTGGTTTCTGATTACTTTCACGTTTGAAAGCATACACTTGACTTTGCGTCCAATTTTTCTGCCATTTTGCTTCAACTTCTAGTGCGTTATACTTTTTTTCTATCATAATTCACATCCTCCCATACTTTGAATGTTTTACCTTTGTACTCTTAAATTTTAAGGAACTAATTTATATTACACATACTTACTAACCAATGAGTTATTGAAACATACTTTTTTAAAAAAATCAACCCCTTAATAAAAAAGGCTGGCTTTGTCAATTGATTGCAACTTTTTTTAAAATAACAGCGATAGATCCCAAATCGCACTGCGCCGATCGCCCGCCCTCTTTATTGATAGAGGTAGCAATCGTACCTAAAAAAACATGGAGTTTATAATTAATTTTAAGCTTAATATATAGATACTTTATTACTATTTTAAGTTTTTTTGTTGAAATATCCGGCATTCTCCCGTCATAACCTTGATAAATATGTATGCCACTATCATCTATGTAACCGCGAGGATTATTCTCCATAAAAAATCTATCATTATCCCTAACCCATCCTTTATCTTTAAACCACTTGCTATGCGGAATATTTAAATTAGGACGAGATAAAAATATCTGATCATTTATAATGACAAACATCGTCCTTTTAACATTCTTTAAATAAAATTTTGACATAAAAAACAGTTAGACAGATATATATCTTTAATTATCATAACTTATATTGTCGTTTTATTCAAAAAAATACTGCCTAAAAAGCTTAGGTAGCAAATTAGACAGTTTAACAAACAAGCGAAAATTACAAGTGTGGCAGTTTTTGTAGGGTTTTTTCTTTCCGCGAGATCCATCTAATTTTGTAGTTGAAGCCCCAACATAAAAACTGCCGTCCTTGAATTCGTGGCTTTTTTCTATTTCATTTTTAAGAATTATAATACAACTTGATGTCGTACGTGGTTACTGACTGGTACTATGGTGGTAATCCTGGCACATATAAAAAACGGGAAATTATATAATTTCCCGCTTCAAAAAGAAAATTGGGTACGACGGGGGTTGAACCCGTAACCTCTAGAGCCACAATCTAGCGCTCTGCCAGTTGAGCTACGCACCCATTAAAGATCAATTTATTTTGTTAGTGAACATATTGTAGCAACACATTCGCTAACTGTCAATACCTGCTGTGTTCGCTTTGACATATTTTTGAGTTGCGCTTTCTTTTGCCGCAACTCATCCGGACCAATAATAATCACGAATGGAATATCTTTTCGTTGCGCGTAAGCGAGTTGCGCGCGTAGCGTGTGGTCCTCGCCGAGGTACAGCTCGGTACGAATTCCCGTGCTACGAAGTTCGGCACAACAGTGGAGGGAGGCATTACGCAACGCGCCATCCGACTGGTCAAAAATAGTTACAAGAACATCTGTTAGTGTTTCTTTCACTGTAACTAAGCCAAGTTGTTGCATCCCTACCAGCAATCGATCTACGCCGACAGACGCACCGACGCCGGGAATGTTACTCCCCGGCATAAAACGATTCGTCAGGCCGTCAAAACGCCCACCCGAAAAAACACTGCCAAGTTTTGACAGATCGGTTAGTACGGTTTCAAACACCGGTCCGGTGTAGTAGTCCAGCCCACGGGCAACTGAAAGATCAAAGCACCAATTCGCCTCGGGAATATCGAGTACACGCAATGTTGCCACGATAATTTCAATTTCTCTTATACCATCTTCTCCGACATTTGACTTGCCGCAAAAAAACTCCTTGAGTTGTGCAATAACATCTTGCGTGCTGTCTCCGCGTATTTCCAAAAAACTTTCCACCGCTGTTGCCTGTTCGGCGGAAAATGCTAGTGCTGACTCATCATACTCATTATCCGGTTGTCGCTGCATTTCTACCAGCACGCCTTCAATGCCGATTTTGTCCAGCTTGTCAATAACACGCAACATCTCGCTCGCCCGCTCACGGCAGTTAACAAGTTCGGCAAGACCATTGAGCAGCTTGCGCGTGTTAAAGCGGATGAGGAAATTTTTGATGCCGAGCGCGGTCATCGTCGCATACATTACCTGTATGACTTCCACATCCGCGAGAATGGAATTTGAACCAATAGTGTCAAAATCAAACTGGTAAAACTCGCGGAAACGACCGGCCTGCGGTTTTTCACCGCGCCACACCCGACCAATCTGATACCGCTTGAACGGCTTGGGCAAATCAGGATAAGCGGCGACAACGCGCGCCAGCGGTACCGTTAGGTCAAAACGCAATGTATAGTTTTGTTCCCACGTTGCATTAGCAATCTTTTCATCCTCAATGCCGCGCGCGATACGAGCGGTGAAGATGCTTTTCTCCACCTTGGCATTGCCGGTGAGTACATCCCAGCGCTCCATGCAGGGCGTTTCTAATGGCACAAAACCAAATGATTCATATACTCGGCGAATGGTTGCGATCATATCCTGAAACATAATCGCTTCCCCGGGCAGCATATCCCGAAACCCGCCGAGTAACTCTGGTTTGATTGTTATTGTTTTGGTTGACATGATATTTCTCCTTATTTTATTTCATGTTATAAAAAACATGAAGTATTACGATTCTTGTGATTGGTCACTGCTCTGCAATCCAGCGGAGGCATTCTGCTAAACCCGCGGTGTAGTCTGCCGTGGCGATAAACGCCGCGCGATCTTTATAACCGTCCGTGGCGTTGCCGACGGCGCAATGTGTCACGCACGGATCGTCAATAAAGTCGGCGAGCTGGTCGCCCACCATGTAATATAGCACATCTCCGAAAACACCGCGTATAACACGGTAGCCATCAGTTTTGGTTACGCCGCTGGCGTGCGCAATCGCAATGCCATATGATTGGTTGTAGTCCAACGGCTCAAGTCCCGCGGGCAGTGATAGTTGTGTGATAGCCGCAATTGCTTCATTACTCCAGTCTACATCAATGTGTGTCGCACCCATACTGTCGCTCACGAGCAAATAGAAGCCGATGCTCTGCTGGCGCAGCGCGTCAACAATCAACAACCGTTGTCCGGACGGAAATGTTTTTCGCTCGCGAATCCAAGTTGCAGAGTCGCCCGCGTGAACTGACGCGCCATGCCGCGCTAGTGTGTTTTGCAACGCTCGTATGTACTCACCAATGCCTGTCACGTTCTTTACGAATGTGCAGGCGCCACGATTGCTAATAACCGCGCCCTTCTCGCCGATGGTAACCTCCGGTGCAAATCCGAGCCAGTCGGCGATATTCTTTTTAAGCCGTTGCACGGGTGTATCAGAATTAGGCACGATTATCAGCCCTTGCTGACGAAACGACGCTACTATATCCGTAACATTTTGTGTAACTTGATATTGCGTGTCTACGACAACGCCATCTTGGTCAACCATAACAACTTTTTGCATACTAAACTCCATCCTTTCTATTGTATAAAGATCAAAAAATCAAAAAATTTTGAACAATACCATGTTTGCACTATGAAAGCTATTATTCAGTATTTGCTTACTTTAGGCAAAATATATCAGGTATTGACAAATATTTTTAATAGTATAGAATGATGGTATCACTTTAATAAAATAAAGTCAAGCCATGCAAAAATGGGATAATCAAAATACAAGAAATCTGATTACTACCTTATTGTTACTAAAAAATGAAGCTGAAATGAAACGTTTTCTGCGTGATTTGCTTACTGAAAACGAAATCATTGAATTCGGCAAGCGCTGGCAGGCAGCGCAGTTGCTGAACGAAACTGTACCGTACACTGATATCATCCAAAAAACCGGCTTAAGTTCTACAACCGTGGCGCGTATTTCCAAATGGCTCCGGCACGGCAGGGGCGGCTACCGTTTGGCGCTCAAAAAAATACATGGCCACCATGTAAATGTTAAGAGTGGTGCATCGCCTTGATGTTAAATATGTTCGATATAAAATTTAACATCAAGGCAATCTCCCATCTCTTACGCGATGAGGGATATTATTTTGCTCTTTAACAAAATTCAATGGAAATGAAGGGAGAAAGTAAGATGTATGACAACTCGCTATCAATAATAATTGATACGGATCCGGGTGTTGATGACGCGCTCGCGATTATGTTTGCGCATCGTGCGAACATGCTGGCGGTACGGGGCATTACCACGGTCTTCGGCAATCAAAGTATTGAGAAAACCACACGAAATGCCTGTACAGTCGTTGACATTATCGGCGCAGAAGCCCTAATCTACCGTGGTGCTTCCCGTCCGCTCGTAAAACAAGCTTTTTGCGCGGAAAGCCACGGTGAAACTGGACTCGGCGGTTATTGGCAGAATGGTGAACTTCGTAATGATAAACCGCTCACGCAGCCAGTCGAAAACGCCAATGCAGTAGATTTTCTGGCACAAACAATTTCAATGGGAACAATGATTGCGTGTATAGGACCTGTCACCAACCTTGCGATACTCGCAAATCTCTGCCCGGATGTTCTCCGCAGAGTACAATCGCTTATCGTAATGGGCGGCGTCTTCGGTGAACCGGGCAATACCACTCCGTGGGCGGAATTCAATGTTTACTGCGATCCGGATGCGTTCGCACAACTGCTCGCCTTTTCGGATGTGAGTAAAGTACTAATTCCGGCGAATATCTGCCGAACAGTAACCATGGATGAGGATGACTTTATTGGTATTCAAAATCAAGCGCTCTCCAGCGCCATCAAAGACATTGTCAGTGAATATGTTGCTTACTACCGCGGCGAACACGTCTACGGCGGCTTTGCCGGAGGCATCATGTATGATACGCTCGTCATCGCTTACATTCTCTGGCCGGAACTTTTCAATACTACGCCCAGACATGTGGTGGTTGAAACCGGTAATGGCTCCGCGCGCGGCGCGACCGTAATTGACCGTAAACGAGATAACGAGCCGAATTGCCTGCTCGCTTGTCCTAGCAACGAAAAGCCGCTTGGCGTGGATGCACAAGAGGTGAAGCGTCGTTTGTTACAACTTCTATCTGGATAACAGTGGAACAAATTGACAAATGTTTGCCTATCCCTATAATAAATATAGGAAATTGAAAGGAGAATATTATGAAAAGTAACATCTTTATTATTACCGCTGCCGGTGGTAACGCTACCGCTATTGAAATAACCCCCGCAGAGCTTGACCATGTAGAATACAGCAGGCAAGGAAAAAAGTTGATGGCTCGCACGCAACAATATGGTGTTGAACAGTGTGGTTTCTTAATTCCCGAGGCGAATCATTTCGAGATGAGCGGCGGGGAATTTTGCGGAAATGCAGCACGAGCGGCATCAATTTTATTTTCTCAACTTAATGGCAGCCCAAATGTTACATTTTCCATGTCCGGTTTGGCTGGTACGGTAACTGGTACTGTAAAACGTAAACGAGACAATGTATATGATGTTACCTGCGTATTTCAAGGTATGGAAATTATTCAGCGCAAGGTATGGATTGAGGGAAAACCAGCAGAGTTGGTTGATCTGGGTGGTATCGTCCATGTAGTACTGGAATCTGCATTTCCTGCCGATTACGAAGCACAACACCGTCGCATTGTACAAAAACTGCATCTGTCCGAGAAAGATGCTGTTGGTGTGTGTTGGGTTGAAAGAAAAAATCGCTCCGTGACTATACACCCTGTAGTATGGGTGCGCGGCATAGACTCATTTTTTTATGAGAGTTCGTGCGGTTCCGGCAGTATAGCAGCAGGTAAAACTCAAAATGTTTCTTCGGTCATTCAACCTACGGGACAAAGCATCGAGGTTGAATTTTCAGAAAGTACAATCACACTACACAGTGAAATGGAGGTGACTCATGAATACGAATGGTAAGTATAGATTTATCGAAGTAGGTCATTTCGATAACTGCTATTTGGAAAGATTTACGCAAGTTTATCAAGAATCGTTTGCTGGCCCGCCATACTTTGAGACATATAGCGACCTTGATATTGAGCGTGATGTTTGGACACCGCATTTAAAGAGTGGCTGTATCGTTTTAGCGTTACATGCGGGTGAGGTAGTAGTTGGCTTGGGGTGTGCGATGCCGGTGACCCAATGGCAACATGATAAGGAATTTCAGGCTTTCCTTATTGATCACAAACATTGTCTGCCATTTTGTCTGGATAACGTTTGTTTCATGACGGAAGTGGCGGTAGCAACAAACCATCGCCGACAAGGTATTGGTACGCGTCTAGTGCAAAGCAGAATTGAATGGGCGTGCAGGAACGGCATGTCTCACTATATGATGCGCACGGCCGCTGAAGGATCAAATTCAATATGTATGTACCGTAAACTAGGCGCACAGGAGCTAAATGGCCTTGTTCAGAATGTTAGCGTTCATGCGAAAAAAGTTGGTTCAGCGAGCAAAAAAAGAGTGTACCTCTACGGTTCTGTTGGCTAAATACAAAACCCTTTCTCATCAGAGAAAGGGTTTATTTTTTTTAAAATCCAACAGCGAGTAAAGCGATTTTTTTTTGCCATAAAACGCTGCCCATTCCCGATCGCCGTATGAAAAATGCCACCATTCTCCGTAAAAGGGCGCGAAATTCTGTTGTGTCAAAGAATCATGCAGTAGCTTACGGTTCTTTGCTTGGATTTTTGAGATATTTTTACTAAAAGTTTTTATTACTTCTGTATTAGTATAATCGGCAATATTAGTTCCCATGTCTAATTCTCCATTATCATCAACAATCGTTACGTCAACAGCACCTCCAGTCACATGACCCGCGACTTCCGGCATAGCTACAAAATTATGTGTTATTGCATTAAGCTCATCTTCAGATAAATCAGGGTGCTGTGCGCGAATAATATCCTTTCGTTTGATAAAATATTTTTTTTGCACAACTGGGTGACGATACCCGTAGACCACTTTTAATTTATAGTTTGGATTAATTTTTTTTAAGCTGTTATTAGCTTTATTAAGTTTTTGAGCTACGGTTTTTCGTACAAAAATGCTATTGCCAATATAAGGTTTCATGTCAATTTTTTTATATTTACATATTATATCTGCACACACTTTATTCAAATCTACCAATTCTTCATTATTTTCATAAACCTTTATTTTTTGCAATTCCGCAATATTAAAAATTTTTCTATTTTGAATATAACTTGTCATAGTTACAACTATAGCAAATTTTTCTCTTTCTACCAACAACCGAGTAACTAATTATTGTGTCAGGTTAAAAAAATACCCCACAGAAATATACTGTGGGGTAATGATAAACTTTGTACTACATACAAACTGTATAAAACTATTACTGATTATGTTGCATGTTTAATTCTTCAACAGTTTCTTCATTGCCCAGCACAAACGCCTCGCTGTCAGCTCTGTCCGTATTGCGTGCAAAGATAATGACGCAATCCGCAAGCGCATGAACTTCGCTACCACCACCACAACCAATAAGCTCTCCAGCGTGTAGTGGCTCAAAATCGGCAAAGATTCTGGCGCGCTATTGAAGAAGTGTCACATACAATAATTAAATGTGGCAACCTGCCACGCCTGCCTTTCGGATCACCATGTAACGGCGATCCTTTCGTATCGTACCTTGAATCGCTTATTCGATAATACGGTGGACATGTACGTGCCCGCCGAATGACAATGATGAAATATAGTAATCATTGTCTTTTTTTTGAAAAAAATCCCCTCCTGTTAACACAATACAAGAGGGGTTGTTAGTATAAAAACAACAAGTTATACACTAAACCAAACTACTTATCATACTCTCTAATGCTTCAACCACAGTCGTTTTCACTAAATTAGGTCGTTGTTGCGCTATTGAGAGCGGGATACGATCTAAATCTCCCAAATAAACTTTTCGTCCCGATAGTCGTTCAATTTCCAAAAACAGTGCAATGGATTGCTGTATACAGAAAGCTCTGAATTCTCCGCTCATATCTTTAATAGATGCCCATTGTTGCAACCATTGTGGATCTTCTGTGTAGAAAGCGCCGATAGTTTTGCGCTGTTCCGGTAAAAAAATTGATGACAGCTGATTATCAAAGACGGTTCTTCCTCCGCAAGGTATGCCGGGGAAAAAATCACGCTCACATACCCAATCCAGTACGGGTCGATTGTCAGATTCATACGTCTGCACGGCGCATATTTTGTGATGAGGAAGGTCTAAATCAGTAATGTGTCCTCTCTTTTTAATGCATAGACCAACAACAACGCCGACAACTGTGTAATGATGTTCTCTTAAAGTTTGTAGCGCCCACTGCATAGTATTGCCAGTCCACATGCCGTCGTCAACCACAACCACGTTGTAATTGAAACCGCTGACAGTTTTTTGAAAATTACTAATCTGCGTTGCCAGTGGTGGTGTGTGGGGATATACCTGACGACCTAGGTCTCTGCCATGGCCGTCAATACCACGAGTGATGTGCAGAGAGAAGACCTTACAACTCAACGCTAAAGGGTACACTTTATCTAAAGAGATAACCGAATCAAAATCAATCTCTTTACCTATAAAATCATAAATCATAGGTTGGAGTGCACCGACAATATAATGATACGGCTGTGAGTCAACAATACATACCTTTTCTTCGGTATTTAACGCTTTGTCTACGGCAGAACGCAAATGTTGATGATTGCGAGCGAACCATTTTTTATCAGGGACTACAAACTGAGTTTGTTCTGACCATGTTTTTATTAGAGGGTATAAATCCTCACTAATAATGTAGTGCTGATGGCCACTTTCATGATCAGTTGTTAATGAATAGCACGAATGATGGTGGGGATCTTGCATGATAAATCTCCTTTGATAATTTGATAAAAAGATCTGTAGGTGCGTTAGCAACCTATACTGTTAAATTAGGGTAATTGTATAAAAAAGTCAATAGTGTGCACTCGTCCATGTTACACTTAACACTAAGGAGTGCAAAATATGATAAAACCTGTTAACATCTGTTGATTTGACCATTTAAGCCAAAATAAAACAGATATTATGCAAACAATAGCTGAAAGGAAATTAAATCCGCTTTAAGTACTACTTATCTGGCGAAGCTAAAAAAAGATTAAAGTGGATGTATATCATTCATTACGAATGCGGGGGGGGGATTGGGCGGGCGGCCAACCATAGGCCATAGTGCGCTACACCAAGTTATCTTCATTTTTGAGCGCCGTACCCTGCGCTATCCCAATCCGCCAACTGGAGGACGGGGATATTCCGAGTAATACAGTCGCTGGATTCGGCATTTGGTAGCCGTAACTGCTGGCATAATCGCCTAGTACCATTTTTAGTATACAAAAATAAAATGACTCACGCTACTTGAATTAAGATAGCATGAGTCATGAAACATAAGTTAACCGCTAAGCTCAAAGGTCAAGGAGACCAAAGAACCTAAGTCCGGAGAACTAGTTGCTTGCGAGGGAAGCCGAATGACTGAAACCGTGGAAGTGGTAGCCAAGCGAAGTGTTGTCCCAGTACCACTCGGAATCGGAATCGTTGAAACGCAGAGACAGCACGTTCCGACTGCCGTCCGAAAACCGCAAAACGAGACCGAGGAATAAAATTGTCTTTACGCCTTTTCGTTTTCGGCGTAACTTCTCCAGTACACTGTCTTCACGGTTGTCTAGGTAATCCTCCCACAGTGAGAAAAACGACCTGCCTCCGAGCTGAATGTTGTCGCTATTTTTGGCGCGCCGAAGTTTCTCTTCGCCCGTGATTGAAGCTTCACCTTCTTGAATATGAGTCTCCAAGAGAACCTGACTCCAATCAACAGATGACAGGTTGTCCTCCCGGGCGTCACGATCTTCCTCGCCCTCCAACCCGTTGCCGTCAGCTGGACCTTTCCAAGCGGGGCAAGGCACTCCCAAAAAGGTTGAAAGGATTGAATGGCTTGTCACACGCAATTTCAAAGTCCTCGCGTGCTATTGTCGCCAGACCATGCAAGACATCCAGGACACCCTTGTTCTCGCGCACTATTGTCGCCAGACCATGCAAGACATTCAGGATACCCTTCAAGGTTTTTTGCTGACGAAGCGTGGTGACGTCTTCGGAAAAAAATCCCGCCCTCTCCAAGTCATCCGCCAACTGTTTCATTTGATCAACTGTGAATAAAGTAGACATCGCCTACCTCCTATTTTTTTTGGACATCGTCCAAGAATGTGCCAGCGGACTACTTTCGTAGCCATAGCCGCAAGCTCTCTCCGCCAGCGGGCGGATTCAAGACCTTGCGGCTATGGCTACGCGCTGATTGTCAAGGTTCAACCCGGATTCGCATTTGAATCCGAACACCTGTAAAATAAAAGAGTAGAATTTTAATCAAGAAAATATAATCAAAAAAAAGACATCAATCGCTTGATTACAAAACCCCAGCCCAAATATATTTTTCGAAATAATTTTAAAATAATTAACTAACTTAAAATCCACCTAATACACCCAATATTGTTGTCTTGACAAGGGGTACACCTTAGTATTCATTTCCAACATACATCTGTTATCGTGTCCAAATATATCCGAACTGCAAAAAATACAATGCTGATTGCAGAAGCCAGATGGCCAAATTTCTGTAGCTACCAAATGATTACGATTTTCTCTGACTAAATCTACATAAAATGATACGTCTACCGGATAAAAAAATTGTGAAGAAGCAATAATGCGGCTTTTATCGTTTGATGATTCGACATTATTCCACTTATTAAAAATGTTAACCGGTTCAACTATTCTGGACATTTTTTTCCATCCTTTCTTAAAATTTTAATGAACTAAAATGAACTGCTTTTATCCTAACACCAAAAACTTTGGTGTCTGGATTTATTGTACCAATAACATAAAATAATAGCAAAAAAGGTTGACATTGTCAACCTTTTTAAAAAATACTTGAAAAAACTCTTAAAACTCCTGCCGAATGCCAATCCCCAGCATCCAGCCGTTTAAATCAATATCTCCGGCGCCGATGTTGCGCGCGCTAACTGAAATGCGCCGATCGGCAAAGTAGTAACCGGCACCGAGGTCAAGGTAGGTGTGTTTGACAATTTGGCAACCAACCCCGCCGGTAACAATCCAGCCGGCTCCGTCCGGAATTGACGGCGGCGAATAGTCGGGCGTGCCGGCAGACATCCAAGCTCCGCCGAGCCGCAAAGTCCAAACTTCGTCCGGCTCGTACTCCAGCCCGGCGTGCACCGCATCAACCGCGCTCCATCCCAGGTCCAAAACATTCACAGGTAAGTTATCGTAACGAACCGCTACTTGATCATTTTTGCCATAGTCGGTGCGAAAGTATGATACTCCCGCTTTTAGTTCTTCCAGCGCCTGCCAAGATAAGCCAACCCCGAAACGCTCCGGCTGATAAATACCGGCGGACATGTTGTCGCTCGCAATGCCCACTCCGGCCGGAAATTTAGTCTCGCCGTCAATACCAACTTTAACTGACGGCGCATACACCAAGCCAAGCTTGAACGGGTCAAAGCGGAACAGCAGGCCAAGCTGAAACCCATAGCCGAAACCATCGGCTTCGGTTGTGGTCAAACCAAGCAACGCTGTGCCAGTCTGATCCAGCAACGGCATCCGTAAATCCGCATCGCCATAAACAGTTTTGAACGAGGCGCCTAACGAAAAATACTCGTTAAACTCGTAGGCGGCGCCAAGCGTTACGTCGACAAACGACAGATAGGTGTCAAAGCCTAAGCTGTCGCCGTAGTCCGCCGCCAGACCATAGGGCGCGTCAATACCGAGAGCAAAAACTAAGTCCTGCCAGCGGTACGCGACCGCGCCGTAAGGAAACAAAAAGGTTTCATCTCGCGCCGCAAAATGACCGCCGCCTAAAATTAAATCACGATCATAGCTGAAATTTGTTGTCAGCCCGACCAAACCCAAATCCCAGGCCCACTTATCAATTGCGGTAAGCGCGGCCGGGTTCAAAAATACCGCGCTGGCGCCATTGGGATCGGCAACCGTAAAACCACCTGCGGTTGCCAAGTCGCGGGCGGTAATGCCGTTCGCGGGACGATTAAGCGCGCCAGCCAAGCTTGTCTGAATAAAAACAACTAGTAACGCCAAAAATACCACGAATCTTTTCATTGCTTTTCTCCTTAGTTGTGAAAGAATATTTTATTCTCCAGCGCCAATGTATTTGGTTGGAGGTCTTTATATACATAAAGAATATTACACTTTAACGCAAAAAATAAAAAAGTCAACAGCTTATAAATTACCCTGTGGCAGAGGCCGCGGCGTAAAAGCCGATCCCCCATACCCATGTCGTTGCGATATGTGATATTTTTTTATAAGTTAAAAGACTCTTCGGGGTTGATCTCTCTTTTTCTATCGTCAATAAAATAAATAGCGCAGGGGTTGGCGGCTAACGCTTGCCTGTGAGTAGCCGGTAAAGAATTGTTAAGGAACAATTCAAATTATTATTACCTAAAAATACTATTTTGTCAATCTCTCCAACAAAATAGCAACCACGCCGAATTTTTTTTCATCGGCAGGAGTATAAAAAGAGTAATACACGGCGACCGCGTCGCCAATTGATGTTTTATCGGGAGTAACCTGCCGCACGCCTTCGCTTTCCAGCATATCAGCGAATAATTTGTACACTTTTGTGCCAACAACCTTAAACGGCACGTCGTGCGGCGCGAGCAATAGTGTGTCTCTTTTTTTGACTTGCGCAAATTTTCCCTTGTTCAGCCTGCCTTCAATGGTCTTTTTGCCGGAGATTAAAAAAGAATGATAGGGTTCTTGCACATTGAATGATATTTGTTGCATATATGCTATCATAACAAAAAACGCCCGAACAGGCGAGTTTTGTAGTGGTGGGCCGGGTAGGATTCGAACCTACGTAGCCGTGAGGCGTGAGATTTACAGTCTCATGCATTTGACCGCTCTGCCACCGACCCATATTAATTTCAGATTTCAGATTTTATAATATTCAATCATAAATCATAAATCATAAATCATCAATTTGTCTCTTCATCTCTTTTAATCTTGCATTTTCCGGATTAATATCTTTTAGCATTTTATACGCGTCTAACGCATCAGCTTTATCTTTTGTTAGTATACTTAAATTAAAAGATGAGTCAAGATACTTAGGATTTTTCGGTTCAATTTTTAACGCCTGTTGCATGGCTTTTTTTGCGTCTTTATAATGACCTTGTGATTCGTGAATTTCGGCTAAATTAAAATAATTTTTACCATTCTCATTATTTAGGCCTATTGATTTTATATAATATTTCTTTGATTGTTCCAAATTTTCATTATTTTTCGCAATATCAGCTAATCCGGCATAAACCTCGGAGTCCTCTTTGGTTAATTTCAAAACATGCTCAAGCGTCGCTTTTGCTTCCTCAACTTTTTCCATACTCAGATATAACTGGCCTAACTTCTTGAAAGCATCAACGTTTTTACTGTCTAGACTGATAATTTTTATATAACACTTCTCAGCCTCAATATAACTCTGCGTATTTTTGAAGTCATCAGCCGCTGAAAAAAGTTCTTTAATTTCATTGTTGCCGCTTCTTTGCAGGCGCGAACTATATGAATACTCCTGCCGCGTCTTCTGCAGTTTTTCATAAAATCCTTTGAAAAATCCGGCTAAAAAATTAATAACCGGCTTAGCAAATTTAACTATTGAATTACCAGACTTCTTTAAATTTCTTTTCAAACGGTTACTAATGATTTGATGCTTCATGCGTTTTTCTTTTTCCTGCGGGATAGAGTCAACATCCAGACTGACAACTGCCGGAAATTTTTTTGTAACGACAAAAATGATAACCACGGCTGCCGCTAATATCAATAATAATGGAATAATATTGTAAATCATAATTTATTAATTACTGGCGACAATTTTGGCAAATTCTTCAGCTTTTAGCGAAGCTCCGCCGATTAATAAACCATCGACATGGTCTAGTTTGGTAAAATCAGATGAATTCTCACCGGTAACACTGCCGCCATAGACAACTCGTATCTGATGTTTAGTCACGTCAATCCCAAGCAGATCAATCAATGCTACATTGATAATTTTGTGCATGGTCGCGGCATCATCAGGCTGAATTGCCTGGCCGGTGCCAATCTCCCAAACCGGCTCATAGGCAACAATAATTTCTTGTTTTGGCAAAAGTTTAATGCCACCGAGCGCCTGCTGCAATTGATCGGTAATGACATAATCGCGCTTGTCTGGGTCGCGTTCCTTTAAATTTTCCCCGATACAAACAATCGGCGTAATTTGCGAAGTACTGAGCACTGACTTTACTTTTTGATGAATCATCTGATAATTTTCCAGCAAGTACTGGCGACGCTCGCTGTGTCCGACAATTACATAACTGCAGCCAAGTTCTTCCAGAATTGGCGCGGAAATTTCACCGGTGTAACTGCCCTTTTCCTCCCAAAAAACATCTTGCCCTCCCAGCTTCACGAAACTTGAGCGAAAAATCTCGCTAATGCTTGATAAAGCCATGGTTGAAACGCAGGCAACCACGTCATTATCGCCGGCGTTGCCTTCATTTAAAAGTTCCGTATATTGCTTTGCCAAACTTATACTTTCCGCAAAACTTAATTTCATTTTCCAGTTGGCAATGATAATTTTCTTTTTGTTCATATGAAAAAATTAAATAATTAATATTTTTACTAAATAATAGCCAAAAAACCGGCGCTTAGAACAGCCACAATACATGCTGACAGTATAACGCCTACGCTGATAAAAAGCAATGCTCTCGCCGGCTTTATGCCAAATAAAAAGGCGGCGATACTCCCCGTCCAAAATCCGGTCATTGGCAGGGGTATGGCGACAAATAACATCAGAGCAATCTCGCCCCAACGTTCGTATTTTTGCATGAACCTGCGTTCAGTGCGCGCAAAAAACCAATCAAGAAACCTGTCAGCCAATGTCATTTTTCCCCTGATTATTTTCACAACCGCGTCAATAAAAAAAATAATTATCGCCGCCGCAATAATACCGCCGACACTGGCCCAAAAAATAGCCTGCCCCGCCGGCAGATCATAAACTGTCATGGCGACTGGCACTGCTACTCTATTTTCGCCGATTGGCATCATGGCAATTAGCGCGGTCGCTAACTCCGGCGGCAAGCCCTGAAAAAATTCTACATATGAATTCATAATTTTGGCCACAGATAATTATTATAAGTCCAGTCAACCAGTTTTTTTGTATCCTCAAATCGCAGTTCAACTCCGGCGCTATTCAAAACAACTGAGATGATTCTGTTTCCATTTTCGTTTTGAAACTTGCCGGCAAAACAAAATCCGGCGCTATTGATATAGCCGGTTTTACCGCCCAGCACCTCATATTCATTACTGCCTAAGAGCATATCGGTGTTTTCAATAATGCGCGTCTTACCCTGTTTGGTTACCAGTCTGTAACTGGATTTAGCAGTCGTGCCGCGTATTTTTTCATTACTTAAAGCGATATTTAATAAAGCCGCGACATCGCTTGAGTTAGACAAATTATTTGAACTCAAGCCGATCGGATCGACAAATACCGTGTGTTTTAATCCTAATTCAAACGCCTTGTCATTCATCTTGTCCACAAACTGCTGTTCTTCATAACCAATGGCATGCACCATGGCTATGGTCTCGGTATTGCCGGATCCAACCAAACTGGCATTTATCAAGTTATCAAGCGTAACAATATCGCCATTGAATAAATAAATTCGGCCCCCCTCACGCCGGTCATCAGCGGTTATGGTATATTCTTGGTTTAAATCAATCTCCTGATCCAATACAACTAAGGCGGTCATTAGCTTGGTAATACTGGCAATGGATGTAATATCGCTGATATTTTTACCAAACAAAACTTCGCTGGTATCAGCATCAATCACAATAGCTGATTGGGCGGTAATCTCCGGCATCGGATCAAAACCCGGACGCAAACTAATAGTTAAAACCTTTTCTTCAATTTGCGGCAACACATTTTTGTCTGCCGCAATTTCTTCTTGAGCTAAAGTTACGGCCGCGTCAGCTTGCTCAAAAACCTCAACTTCTCCCATCACTTGCGCCTGCGTTTTGGAAATATTAAAAGTATCCATCGCGAAGGTAATCGGATTTATCTGAAAGATTGATAAGATTATTATTAAAATAATTGTTACTGCCACTACCATTTATTTTTATTCATTTAACTTCCCCTCTCCGTTTGGATTGTAGCCGTTCGCTACCTCATCGCCGTCGAAGTAACCGTCGCCGTCCGTATCCGGATTGAGCGGATCAGTGCCCCAAATATTTATTTCTTCATCATTGGATAAATTATCACCATCCCAGTCTGTATTCAAATCACCATTAGACGAACTCTCAATCGTATTGTCATTAAGTTCATCTCCCGAAAGGCCAGCTGAATCAATGTCATCACTCATCATTACATCTTCCGGACTAAAAGCGCCAAATATCAATTCATCAACTCCAGAATGAATCCCCTCAATGCTAGCCGTATTTACACCAGCTGACAAACCGCCAACACCGCCTTCTAAACTGAACACAATTTGATAATCAGCGCCATCCGATGAATAGTACCGATATGTATAAGGGGTTGTGTTGTTTGGATCAGTCGGCAATGGGTAGATGTAGTCTGAGATAGTCGTGTTTGGCGCGCATTCAAAATCACCCGGGAAATCTCCCGGAACTAATTGAACCGGATACTGCCCACCAGCGGTATAACAAAGCTCCAAAGCAGTCTGCATTTGTTTGATATCAGCGACACGCTTGGCATCGCGCGACTTGGCCTGCGCATCTTCAAAAGAACCGCCCATCATCTGTTCCATAATTAATTTACCATATTCTTCCAAAGAAACTGTCTCGCTTGGCGCTGTAAATGTTGTATTATCAGCTAATTTTTTAAAAGTCATGCTAAAATCAAGCGCTATATTTCCCTCTTCGGTTTTGATGGTTTGGTCTATGGCAAATTTGCGGAATTGCTTTTCATCCGGACTGACCCATACTTTTATCTTTAAATCACTGAAGGGCTTCCACTCCTCATCGGAGAATTCTTGAAAACGCTTATCCAACAAGTCACGCCGGTCTTCATCTTCAACTTTTGATATTAATGAACGGACTGCCGCATTAGTGCCTACGCGGTCCAAACTTATTATATAAACATAAGCCTGCTCGCCAAGCGTTTGGTCGTTTGTATCCAATACTTCAATATTTAACGCATTATTATCTTTTAACGAAGCAACAAACTGATCTTTGGTAATATTGGATTCAGTGCCACTTTCCACCAAGCTATTTTCATCTACTTTTATCCATTGCTCCGGCAATTCCAGCGAGGCAATCCCCAGTGGTATATTTTTAATTTTCGGCCTCAGATAAATGTCTTTGCTATTTATAATCAAAACTTCCAATTCGCCATAATTATTACCATCAACCGTTATGAAAAAATTAGCTTCGGAATTTATAGCTTCTTGGTTGGTCGCATCGCTGCGCAGTAAAAAAGTCAGCGCTAAGCTGTGCTGGTCATCACTGCTAAATAGGTCACTGATTACATCCAGACTTGATGAATCTCTGCCGGTTGGATCTAGAATGCCTTTGGTAACAGTAGTGTTGATTTTTCCGTCAACCTCCACTTTCTCATAACCATAACTATTGCTCAGTGCTTGCCAAAAAACCTCCACCGGATCGGCGGAAAAAAACTTCTGGTACCCCCACCAGCTGCCGTAAGCAATTCCGGAAACGACAAAAATACCCAATACCAAAATAATTATTAATTTTAATTTTCCCGGTTTTGTTTCTTTTGACTCGGACGGCTTTTCTGCCGGCATCGGATTAATCGCGCCCAAAGATTCGTTGATTTCGTTCTGCGCCGCTAAAGCGCCCGATTGTTTTGGATTTAATTGTTCCTCCATACAAAAATTTATTATATTAAAAAAATTATTAAAAAAAATTAAGCTTCTCCGGCTAAAAACTTATCAATATCTTCGTTTTTATGAAGTTTTTCATAATCAGGAAGATCATTGACTGAATTAATGCCAAGATGTTTTAAAAATTCAATTGTAATATTAAAATACGACTGCCTCTGCTTCGCGTCTTTTTTTTCTTCAATTAAACCTCGTATCTGCAGATTTCGCAAAATCAAAGAACAATTAATACCGCGGATTCTTTCCAATTCCAATTTCGTAATCGGCCCGCGATAGGCGATAATTGTCAGTGTTTCAATGGAAGGACGAGTCAGTTCTCCGGTCATTTCGTCTTTGACAAACTTTTCCGCCAGTTCATTAAGCTCACTACTGGTTACAATTTGCGCTTTTTCTTCGGTCAAAATTATCTGAATGCCTCTTTTCTGATGATAATATTGTTCGCTCATCAACTGTACGGTTTTTTTTATCTCATCAACAGAACGAACTGAGGTGAGCATGGCGATTCTTTTGAACGCCAGCGGCTTGCCGGCGATAAAAAGCAACGATTCAATTTTGGCGGATAACTCCATATTTTTTAAATTTTATTTATAGTAATATCGGAAAAAAGCTTACTTTGATCGCAAGACACAATTTTTTGTTTAGTTAGCTCCAATATGGCTATGAAGCTGATGATAATATCAATTTTACCCTCGCTCGTACTGATAAATTTATTAAAACTCATTACCCCTAATTTATCCAAAGCGCTCCTAAGCGTGGAAATTCTTTCATCCAAACTAACCGACTTAACAATGCTGTCTTCTGCCAAAGTTTCCTCAGGACGCAGGCGTTTAATAACCACTTTGAACTCGTGCTTTAAAATTTGTAAATTAACGTTTGGCGGCGGAAAAAACATTTTTTCTTCGCTGGCGCCAAAATTAAAAGACTCTCTGGCGCGCATATAGTTTCTTTGCGCCCACATATCTTTAATTACTTTTGAAGCATCAAGAAAATCTTTGTAGATTTTGAGCTGATTGGCAAAGTCGGCGATTTCGTCCTCTTCTTCATCTTGGATCAAATAAGGCAGCAAAGTTTTTGACTTTATTAAAAGCAACCGCGAGGCGATTACCAAAAAATTAGCCATTTCTTCCGGATCAATCTGTTTGTTATTTTCAATATAAGTAATATATTGGTCGGCGATTTGGGCCAGGCTGATTTCGGTAATATCAAGCTTCTGCTCTTGGATCATTTCCAACAACAGGTCTAACGGTCCGCTAAATTGTTCGGCGGTGAAATTCATACGTTAATAGTGATTAGCTATAAGTGAATAGTGAACAGTAATGACTAATAAACTTTTTTTGCTTTTTCCATTGCTTGGATAATGCCGCAAATTAATTTATAGCCTTCAAAACTTTTGACCTTAATTATTATTAATTACTAATCACTTTTCACTTGCTCAATTTCCTAATCGCAACTTTCTTTTTCTTTGCAGCAGCTTTCTTTGCCTTTCGCCTCTCTCCAAATACAGCCAAATCCGCGTCTTCAATGTTTAAAAAATCTCGCACCTTCATCTCTATGGAGTGGTTGAGCCCGCCGGAGGAAAAGAGCGCCTTTTTGGTTTTGGTCAAATTTTTCTCGGCAATGACCGGCAGTTTGTGCAGTTTGCCAAACGCGCTCACCGTTTCATCTTTTATGTTGAGCAGTCCTTGCATGATTTTTTCACCGGGAATTTTTATCGTCCTTACGTCTTTTCCCCTCGCTTTGGCAATGCACTGGCCGAGTTTTTCAAAATTCACGTTTTGGTCAGCCGGCAAAATTACCACATAGTAATCTTTATCAGCCTTTACCAGAAGCGATTTGGCGATTTCATTTATCTTTTTGCCGGTTGTCATGGCCGCGTCATAAGCCGTATAGACGGTTTTGTGTTCAATAACTTCATGCGGCACGCCGGCTTTTTCCAGATAGCTAATCACTTTTTTTGGCAGTTTTTTTACCCGCCCGATGGAACGCTTGGCAGTAAAAAATTTTTTTCCGGTCGCTTTTTTCGCTGTAATTTTTTTGGGCATAAGGATATCTTATATATTATTAAAAAATATGCATGATACATTGTGTTATGCGCCTGCCTGCCTGCCTGCCGGTAGGCAAGCCGGCAAGGCAGGTTGCGCGCTCTGCGAATAGCATTATTTTAGTAGTTACATTATAGCCTATTTTTGGCGCTATCGCAAAAAAATACTGTGCAAATCTTGACACAAAAAAATAATAATGTTAGTATTCATATTACCTTCATTTTTTACAAAAAAATATTAAAGGAGAAAACTCCGCCAAATAAATTTGGACGGGGTACAAGAAAAAAATGAAAACATCCGTTGTTTTAACCATTGTTCTAATTTGTCTTTCGGTAAAAACGCAGGCTGAAAACTTAGCATGTAACATGGTTGTTAGCAGTAATGAATGCGTAGTTATTGGCGCAGAAACCGGCAATCAAGAATTTTTCACAGAAGTAATCCATGAAAAAATTGTTCATGACACCAGCGAAAGAAAAGAACCGCCAAAAAAAGCTGAGAAAAATGAAATGTTACTAATTTTAGCAACAATTCCAAAAATGCCGGAGATACCAAATTAAAAGTGGATAAAATTATCCATAGGATAGTTGACACGGAAAAAAGATAGGTTTAGAATAAGTAGCAGAATTAATAGTTTGATCTTTTTTAATTTGTATTCGGAGTAAAATCTTGAAGAAAGGGGGGTATGGGATCTTTATCAAATGTAGTACTGTATAAGTGCTAGGGATGAACGCTTTTTATGCGTTCAAATTTCTATTCACCTAACGAGGCCTATAATGATAAGAAAAACCAAATTTCCTTAGTGGGTGGTCACCCGTACATTGCTTTTGCATAACATGATCTTTCATCTGTATTGGTGACAAAAATTTCTGAGAAGAAAACAAAAGGGGAAAACACCGACAAGCCACGGGGAGGCTGAAATATGTTCAGGCACACGAGAGCAGAAATGTAACGGTTGCCAAGTGGCAACCACCTCAACCATGTTTCAAAAATCCAGAGCAAGCCTTTTTTTTCAAATCTTTTTTTTCGAAGGAGAAATAACATGGACAGAGCAAGAGCTTCACCGAATACAGTAAATCATAATATTACCGAATCAAGTGGTTACAACAGCCAAATCACTCTCACAGAGGGAACTCGCTGAGAAAAAACCCACAGAGAGTGGTGTTTCACCCGGGGCAAACAATACGTTTGCCCCTTTTTCATTTGATAAAAAAGATGGGTAAATGTAAAGCAGGCGGGCAAACGAAAAGAAGGCGGGCAAACGAAAAGAAGGCGGGCAAACGAAAAAAGAAGGCGGCCCAGCGCTTGGCCGCCTCCCGAGAAGAAAGAAGGCGGGCGTGGCCGCCTCCAGAGAAGAAAGAAGGCGGGCAAACGAAAAGAAGGCGGGCAAACGTTTGCCCGCCTTCTTGAATATTAAATTGCCCGCCTTCTTTCTTGAATATCGCATTGTCCGCCTTCTTGAATATCGCATTGTCCGCCTTCATAATATTTGCCAAATATTAAAATCTCTCAACCGGTAAAGGCTTTTCCATATTATTATTATAATCACCCACTGTTCGAGTAACGCAGTCGCGCCCGGCATCATGCAACCAGCGAGTATCAATATATCCGTACGGGCCGTAATCGTCGTTTAAGTTTGAACGCAAAAATTCGGTGCAAAGCTCATACTTTTTATCTTCAATAATACTGTATTCAAACTCTTTTTTGGCAACATGATTTTGCAATGTGTCAGCCTGAATAAAATTATTACCGTCAATTAAAGCCGGTAACGACTCCGGCAACTTGCCTTCCGTGTTGTAGTACATCTGCGCCGCGTTTTCAATCTGGCTCATTTTGTCCACGACTTCAGCGTCCAGGCGCATGCTCCGCGCCACGGCCGGCGATTCGACAAAAAAGAAGCTGGCGATAAATACAATGACAACTGCCGCCAATGATCCGTAACCAAACATTTTTATCACACCGTCTTTTTCGCCTTGCAACTTGTCTCTTTTAATATCATAAAGGTAATAGGAAAATATCGCGCCGGCGATAATTAAAATCGTCAGTCCTTTCAAAAAAGCCTTGAGCGTCAGTTCCCCGCCCAAATAGTTAAATATCACGTTAATTAAATCGCCGATGATAGTAACTGACGAAATCAGCAATACCAAGTAAGTCAGCCATTTGCGTACGCCGGCGTCTTTGTCTAAAATACCCGCAAACAAATTTTTATTGATTTGTTTCACGCTCAAAAAGTAAATCGGCGCGGCGACAATTATCGCGGCAATGGCAAAACGCAACGCCTCAGGATTATAACCGGTATAATCAGAGATATCAGCTACATTTTTATTAATTATCTGAAACAGCACGTTGCCGACGGCTACTGCCAAAAAGCCCAGCGCTACCAGCGACAGCAGGTAAAAAAAGGCGAACTTGGCGTTATGATTTTGATTGTTAGAGTTTGTTTGGTCCATATAATAATTAGTATATATACTAATTATAATAGTATAAATTAATAAAAATAGCAAAAAAATAATAAAGAAGGCGGGCAAACGTTTGCCCGCCTCCCCATATATCATATCGTATTACCCGCCTTCTTAATTGCTAATACTTTGTTTAATCAGTAATTTTTAGATGCAGTTCTTTGAGTTGCGCCGGCGTTACCTCGCCGGGTGAATTCAGCATCACATCCCTGCCCTGTCCGTCTTTGGGAAAAGCGTAAATATCGCGAATCGAATTCCAGTCGTTTAAAACCATCATCAGCCGGTCAATGCCGGGCGCGTTACCGCCATGCGGCGGCGCGCCGTAAGAAAACGCGCTGATCATATGGCCGAATTTGGCATCAACCTCTGCTTTGGAATAGCCGGCGATTTCAAACGCCTTGTACATAACGCGCGGATCATGGTTGCGAATCGCGCCGCTGGTGAGTTCAAATCCGTTCAAAACCAAGTCATACTGATAGGCCAGAATTTCCAGCGGATCACTGGTGGTCAGCGCCTCCAAACCGCCCTGCGGCATGGAAAAAGGATTGTGGGCGAAATCAATCCTGCCCTCTTCAATTTCAGAGTAATCATACATGGGAAAATCAGTCACCCAGAGCCAGACGGCTTTTGTATTGTCTTTTAGCCCCAAGCGTCTGCCGCACTCATCGCGGACAGCGCCAAGGCTTTTACAGACTGTTTTCCAGCTGTCCGCGCCAAAAAATATGATATCCCCTTCCTTGGCTTCGGTGGCTTGGATGATAGCTCTGACTTCTTCAGGTTTTAAAAATTTTAACAGCGGCGACCGTGGTTCTTTATCTACAATAATATAAGCCAATCCTTTGGCGTCGCGCGTTTTGGCGGCCTCGGTCAGCTCGTCAATATCTTTTCGGGAAAATTTGGCGCCGCCGTCAATTTTTAACGCGTGCACCACGCCGCCGTTTTTAATCGCGTCGGCAAAAACCGCAAAACCGCTGTCTTTGACGATTTCGGTAATCGGTTTAATCTCAAAATCAAAACGTAAATCCGGCTTGTCCAAACCGTACTTGGTCATTGCCTCACGCCACGGAACGCGCAAAAACGGCGTCCGCATGATTTTTTTGCCGGAAAATTTCTTGGTCAGTTCAATCATCAGCGGCTCCATCATCGCAAAGATGTCTTCCTGCTCTACAAAACTCATCTCCATGTCCAACTGGTAAAACTCGCCATAGTGCCGGTCCATGCGCGGATCTTCATCGCGGAAGCACGGCGCGATTTGAAAATAGCGATCAACGCCGGCGACCATCAGCAGCTGTTTGAACTGCTGCGGCGCCTGCGGCAAGGCATAAAACTTCCCCGGGTAGAGGCGGGATGGCACCAGCCAGTCGCGTGCTCCCTCCGGCGATGAGTTGGCCAAAATCGGCGTCTGCACTTCCCGAAAATCGTTTTTGTGAAAGTACGCCCGGATGTGCTGGATGATTTCATCACGTATACGCAGCATCTCCTGCAGTTTTGGCCGTCGTAAATCTATGAAACGGTATTTCAGGCGCAGATTCTCATTTGTATCAATTGCTTTTTCATCGTCAATTTCAAACGGCGGCGTCTTGGATTCGTTTAAAATAGTAAGCTTGTCAACTTCAACTTCTATTTCGCCGGTGGCTAATTTTTTGTTTATCATTTCCGCCGGCCTTGGCACAACCGTACCGGCCGCCTGTATTACCCACTCGCTGCGCAGCTTATTTGCCTCCGTCCAGGCCTCTTTGTTTTTTTCCGGATCAAAAGTGATTTGCGTCAGGCCATAGCGGTCGCGCAGATCAATAAAAATGATGCCGCCATGGTCGCGGCGGCGATGCACCCAGCCGCAGAGCGTTACCTCTTTTTTTTCATCTTTTTTGGCGAGCTCACCGCAAGTATTGGTACGTAACATATATTTTTTTTTAATAAGTAATAAAAAAAGTTCGTCTCTAGATATTAAAAAATTAATATCCAAGGACGAACTTTGTTCGCGGTACCACCTTAGTTTCCTTAAAAAAAATTAAGGACTCTCGTTTAAAAGCTATAACGGGCTCAACCCGGCAAGGTCTAATCTCTGTCTGTCTGACAAATTTCTTCTCGCACCTCCCTTAGTGTTAGCTAAGGTAAAAATGGTTTTTATTAAGTGTTATTAATATAATAGTGCCAATACCAAAATAAGTCAAGAAAAAACCAACGTCTGACAACGTTGGCTTGCGTAAAAAACTAAATGGCCGCTTTCCATTGGCTAAAAGGTTCTAGCTGATACAAAAGATCAATCTCGCACCACTCCACCTCTTTTTTTGCGTTAAGACAAGCCAACAATGAAAAAATACTGCCGTAAACGGTGTTGGAGTTAAACGCGATTCTCATAACTAACGGATCGTCGTTTTGTTCAATGTCCGCCATGCTTACGTCATACTGGTCAAAAAACTCTTTCAGCGGCGCGATAGCGTTCGCTGTTTTTACTTTGAACGTAATGGTGTCAAGCGGCATGACATTATCGCTCAAGACGGGATTGATAACAACTCTCGCATGATTTCTGAACGCTTTGAGCAGTTCATCGGGCGCTCGCAAAATATCTCTGGAAAAAACCACCAGTGTCTTGCCGTCGGTTTCACCAACTTCAATGCCGCTGTAGTCAGCTCCGGTTTTTAAAAAAGCGCGGATAACCGGCTCAATATGATTTTTATCCGAATTTTTTTGCGAAATAATCATCACTGACTTGCCTATCGGCCGCAGATAAACCGAGTCAGCGCCGACTTGATACGCAACGTTTTGCGGATTAAGAATCGCGCCGATGGTATTTAAAAGTTTCATCTCAGTAAACTGTTCTTTCATCAGCTCCGCGTCACGATTACTGGAACGAACAGACATAATAATGATAAAGATAACAATAGCGTTGAAAGCAAGCAACATACTGTCATTTCTTTGGCGCATGATACTTTTCTCTCCTTTTTAAATTTTTAAAGAATTAGCAGTATAGTACCACTATTTATTAAAAAAATCAATCAATATAATATTTTTTAAAATTATCCAAAATTCCTTTTGTTTCTTTGATCAAATTATTCTCCACAATAATTTTGGCGACTTCGGAAAAATCTTCACTTAATAAAAATCTAAGAACTTTTATCGCGTTGGCAGATATTTTTTCACTTTCATTGCTTTTGCATTTAGCGCAGACAACACCGCCGCGTTCATAGCTAAATGTGTTGCCGCTCGGCTGCAATTTTACCTTGCATATCGCGCAAATATACAACTCGGGACGAAATCCCTGAATAGTGAGAAACTTCATCAAAAATGAAATTTTGAGGACAGCCAGATTAAACCTGATGTTTTCCTGATTGATAATACTGAAAAAATTTTTTAATAAACTAAATATTTGACGCTCGTGGCTGTCGGTTTTGACAAAATCATTTACCAGCTTCATAAGCTCGCCGGCTAGAATTGATTTTTGATAATTATTTTTTATGCCAAAAAAAACCTCCTCATTGATAGCGCTGCCGATATAATCATACTGTTTGCCTTTGACAATCATTATTTCGCTCAAATTGCACGGCTCAATGTGAGCGGCGATTTTTGAAGTTATTTTTTGCGTGCCGCGCGCGATGAGCTCAAGCTTCCCAAAATCTTGCGAATAAACAAAAACGCGGGAATCATTTTCGTTACATGCTTCCCGCCTTAGAATTATGCCTTTGGTCTTTTGCGTTGCTTCCATATTAGGTTGAATAACAAGTTCCGGCTTGGAGTTTTTATTTTTTTACAATCTATCTAAATAATTTTGTAAAATGCTCAGCGCCGCTATTTCATCCCGCCCGGCTTTGGTTTTTTTGTCGCCAATTAGCGAATCAGCGTACTTAGAAGACAGCCGCTCGTCTGCAAAAACGATCTCAATTCCTTTGATCCCCTTGGCGGCGGCCAGAGTGTGCTTAAACTTTTGAAAATCTTTCGGCAGGACGTTATCTTTATTTACAATTGAATAAGGCGTTCCGACTACCATTACATCAATAGATTCTTTTTTTGCAATATCTATAATATCATCAACTGAACTGACCGTGCCGCAGACAACCGCTGTCTTTGACTCATCATCGGCAATCGCCAGCCCGAAACGTTCGGTGCCATAATCAATGCCCAAATATTTTTTTATCATTTTTTTAGTCTAAAGACGTTAAAACTTCATGGCCGCTCGCGGTCACCGCGATTGAATGCTCAAAATGCGCGGACAATGATTTGTCTTTGGTAATATAAGTAATGCCGTCGTTGGCGATGGCTATCTCCCAGCCGCCAATTGTAAGCATTGGTTCAATAGCAATGACCAAACCAACTTCTAGCACATGTTCATCGAGTTTTTCACCGCTGTCATAATTCAAAACTTGCGGCGCTTCGTGCACCTCATGTCCGACGCCATGCCCAACGAGCTCGCGCACGACATTAAAACCGTTTGCTTCCGCGTTTATCTGCACCGCGCGAGCAATATCGAGCAATGTCTTGCCCGGCTGGACTTGCTTGATGGCTAATTCCAGACATTCTTTGGTAGTATTGATCAGTCTATAGCTGGTTTCATCTATCTCGCCGACCGCGACAGTTATCGCCGTGTCGGTAAAGAGTTTTTTGTACTTCATACCGATGTCAAGACTGATAAGATCGCCGTTTTTTAAAAATCTCCCCGGCTCAGACGGCGCGTGCACAACTTCGTGATTGATAGAAGTACACAACGCGCAAGGATAAGGCTTTGCCCCTTTGTAATCCTTATAACCCTTAAAAGCAGGCACACCGCCTGCTTTTTTTATTAATTTTAAAGCTTGTTTTTCCAAGTCTTTTGTATTGATACCGGGCTCAACCATATCCCCAAGCTGACGCAAAATTTCAGCTAAAATCAAGCCTCCTTCGCGTAATGCTTTTATCTCGTCTGGCGTTTTTAGTTTTATCATATTTTTATAAAAAAAATAATGCGTTATATTGCCTGCAATATGTCCGCGGCTACTTCATCAATTTTTTGCTCGCCATTAATTTTAATAGTTAAATCTTGATAATGTTTCAAAACCGCGTCTGCCTGCTGATGATAAATTTTGAGCCTTTTGATAATCGCTTCAGGCTGGTCATCTTCTCGTTGAAGCAGGCGGTGCTTAATTTCTTCAGCTGGTTTCGGCGCGGTATAAAGGTTGTAAATTTTTCCGGTTTCCGGATCTTGACGCCTATTTGCGAGCCTTTTTAAGGCTTCCTCATCAGCTATTTCCACATCTATAACTTTACTAACTTCTACATAATTGTCAAGCAGCCTGATCTGTTCCATTGTTCGCGGATACCCATCCAGAATAAAACCTCTCTTACAGTCATCTTTTTCAATTCGTTTGCGCAAAAGTTCAAAGGTCAGTTCGTCTGACACTAAATTTCCGTGCGCCATGACTTCTTTTACTTTTTTTCCCAGTTCAGAATTATTCGCTATTGCCTCGCGAAACAAATCGCCAGTTGAAATATGAGGCAAATTTAATTTTTCCGAGAGAATTTTCGCCTGCGTACCTTTACCCGATCCTTGCGGACCAAACATTATGATAATTTTTTTTTCGTTCATATTGGTATCATTTTATTTAAAAAAAATAAAATTACTTGCGCAAACCGCCTGATAAACCTGATAATGAGTTTCGAAAGTTGCCCATGCCTCCCGGGGTGGTGCCGGCAAACTTGCCAGCCAATGGATCATTAATTGTGTTCCTGCCAATACTGACGGCTTTTTTACTTTTTAACGCTTCACCAGCGCCAAGACTTCTCTTTTGGTTAACATCAGCGATAGATATTGTTGAGTAGTTCTGGTCTGCCAAACGAGCTTCATTTGCCTCCAGTCTTTTGGTGACTTTTGGATCTTCGTTCGCGGTTCTCATTTTTTTCACAATTTCAATCGCGACCGCCGACTGGGATTGATGTTCCGGTCCGGCATAACCGCCATTATCCAGCGCTCTTTGAATAGCCGGTTTCACCAAAGGTTCATCACCTCCAATTAGTTTCATTATTTTTTTTCTTTTATCGATATACTTGCCGCCGATATCATACTTTTCTTTCAATTCTTTTTCTACGCTTTCCGGCGTCCGTCCGCCAACAAATAGCTTCTCCACTCTTTTTCTTAATTCATTCCCTTTTATCTCTTCTTCCCCCCATTTTACCTTGCCGATTTTTTGCAGCTGTCTATATGTATCTTTGCGCTGTTCAATAAACTTTCGCTGAAGGTCTTTTTGAAATATTTTTTTTGTCATAAAAATTTAACCTCGATAAATTAAAAACGCTATATATGCTATATATAATATTATAAAAAAATAACCTTCACGGCGGCTAAGAACATATTTTTTACCGATGTAAATTGCCGCCAAAAGTATAACTGTAACCAATGCAACGGTAAAAATATCAAAATTCAGAGCTTGCGAAAACTCAATCGGCCGAATTATCGAACTAACCCCCAAGATCCAAAAAATATTAAACACGTTTGATCCAATCACATTGCCAATTGCCATGTCAGCATTGCCTTTGTAAGCGGCGACCGCCGAGGCGGCAAGCTCCGGCAACGAGGTACCAACAGCAATTATAGTCAGGCCGATTAATGCTTCGCTCAATCCCAGCTGGCTGGCTATAAAGACGCCGCCGTCAACAATCCATTTACCGCCCAGAATTAATCCTGCCAAACCGATAGCTATCATCACAACTGATGATGATGTCTTGTATGTTTGTATAGTAATGCCGCTATCGCTGTCATTACGGATGCCGGCCGCATAGTATATAAATATTGAAAAAAAGGCGATTAAAATAATTCCATCCGCGCGGCTTAAAAAGTTTTCAGTCGCGCCGTTGATAATCTGATCATTCACCAAAACACCCAGGACAACTACCGCCAGTAGCGACAACGGTATTTCTTTATTAATAGTGCTGGTTTTTACAACTAACGGATAAATCAAAGCGGCTGTGCCAAGAATAAATAAAATATTAGCAATATTACTTCCTAAAATATTACCAACCGCAATACCGGAGTTGCCATTAGCGCTGGCGATAATATTTACAAAAAGCTCCGGCGTTGAAGTGCCAAAAGCAACAATGGTCAAACCGATAAAAAGCGGCGACCAGCCGTATTTTTTAGCGATTGAAGAAGCGCCATCAACCAAGTAATCAGCCCCTTTTACCAAAAAAACAAACCCGGCTACAAACAAAATATAAACCATACACGTCGATACTTTTAAATAAATTTAAGCTAAACTAAGTATATCACTATCTTTAACTATTTTCAAAAAAAATAACCACTTGAATATGACAAAAGTGGATAAGTAAGTAATTAAATTTATTAATATATTTACTTTAATCCTAGCCTTTCTTTAGCTTTCTGGACAACATCATCCATACTGCATTCCGTCTTTACCAAATAATCATAAGCTCCTTCGGCCACGGCCTCAGCAATTTTTTCATTATTGCTTAAGTTGCTCAAAATTATCACTCTGGCATTTTTCCCCCATTCATTTTTTCTTAATTCCCGCAACATTGTCAGCCCGCCCATCTCCGGCATAATGATATCGAGTAGTATTAAATCCGGCTGTTTTTCCAAGGCCAATTTTAATCCTTCTTTTCCATTTAATGCCCTAATAACCTCAATATCTTCATTGGTAAAAGTTTCTTTTAACAAATCAAGTATTGATTTTTCATCATCAACAATTAGAATTGTTTTTTTTTCTTGGGTCATAGTTAATTGATTATTTAGATAAAGGAAGATATACTCTGAACTCTGATCCCTTATTTATGGCTGATTTAAAGCTAATTTGGCCGCCAATTAGCTCGACGATTGATTTAACAATATAAAGACCAAGGCCGGTTCCATCCGCGTCTTTACTAACAACATTGTCAGCTCGAAATAATTTGCTAAAAATTTTGTTTTGTTGCGATTTTGGAATGCCCATGCCGTTATCAGCGACTGATATTATTACCTTTAATTTATTTTTTTCAACCTTTACGCGCACTCTGCCGTTAGCCTGAGTATATTTAACCGCGTTGCTTACTAAATTATCAATTATATAATGCATCAGGTCAGGATCAATTTTTATATTTAAATTATTGCTAAATTCTTTTTTAATCTTTAATTTTTTTGCTTTTATCGTTGGCTCTAAGCCATCTAGACAAGTCCTGATAATGTCTGACAAGTTGATTTTCTTTGGTTTTATTATTAATTTCCCAAGCTCAATGCGGGATACATACAAAAGCGCGTTGACCAGCTCAATCATTCTCTGATTGCCTTGATAAATTTCGTTGATATATTTATTTTGATTTTGGTCAAAATTTTTGTTTTTGCTCTGCATCAAGGCTGAGGCATGCCATTTAATAATCGCCAGCGGCGCGCGCAACTGGTGTGAAGCGAGCGAAATAAATTCTGTCTTCATCTTGTCTAGTTCAAACTGTTCGGTAATATCGCGCTCTATTCCGACATAGTATTTAATTTTTTTGTTTTTATCAAAAATCGGCGCGATATCTACCTGCGCGTAGTACCGTTCTCCACTCTTGCGCTGATTAATAAACGTGCCGTGATATGCTTTTTTTTCTTTTTTTATAGTCTGCCATAGTTTTTGATAAAACTTTTTTTCCATTTGTTTTCCCCAGAGAGCCGGTGTTTGGCCGATCATCTCCGTCTGCGAATAACCGGTAATTTTTTCGGCGGCCGGATTGGCATACAAAATCCGAGACGCGTCATCGGTAATGATAATGTGGTCCGAGGCATTCTCAACAGCGAGTTGAAATATGCCAATATCAAAATCACTTTCACTGTTTGGTTTCAAGGTATTTATCATACTAGTATTAGATTGAGATGGTTGCAAAATTAATTATACCACACATTAGGCCAACTATTAAATTTTTTCAAAAAAACCACAACTCTTGAAGTTATGGTTTTTTTTTGATTTTGTCGGGTTGCGGGGAATTCCTGTCCGCCTCTGGCGGAGAACCCCGGCTATCCACCTTCCTCTATCGACTACGGCGGACAAGCAGGACCCACAGCCCTGCGCCGCGCCCGCATGCCTCGTCTGTCGGGCTGCGGGGAATTGAACCCCGGCTACAGGACCCCCAGCCCTGCGTACTACCATTATACGACAGCCCGATGAACAGTTAATTTCATAATAAATCTTAGCACAATTTTATAAAAATAAAACCCACCTAAAAAGATGGGTTTTTTAATGATTAACAAATTATTTTTTCAATGCGTTCAAGACCGGCGCGCAACTGATTCTCACTCACCGCGCAGGTGATACGACAGCAATTGTCAAAATCGCCAAAAGCAATTCCCGGGACAACGGCGACATTGGCTTGGTTAAGCAAGTGCTCGGCAAATAGAATTGAATTGATTCCGTTTTTTTCATTCATAAACGGAGAAAAATCAGGGAAGGCGTAAAAACCGCCGTCAGCGCCGCCGCAAAAAATGTTTAACCTTTTAAACCAACACCACAACAGTTCTCTTTGTTTGGCATAGCAATGAATCAACGGCTCTTGATTAAGCGCCTCGACCGCCGCGCACTGTCCAATGCTATTTGGGCAACCGGAAAATGTTTCTAAGTACAGCGTAACTTTTTGCGCCAACTCCGCCGGCATAATGCCGTAACCGATTCGCCAGCCCGTCATTGCGTACGCCTTGGAAAATGATCCGATAATGACCGCGTTTGGATCAAATCGTAAATAAGACTGTTCAAATCCGACCGGATAATAACATTCGTCAGAAATAACGGCAATGCCGGCCGTTCCCTGCCGATACCGCTTGGCCAGCTGGCTGATCTCTTTTACGACCGAATCGCTGTAAACGGCTCCAGTCGGATTATTTGGCGTATTTAAAAGCAAGCAAATTAAGCCAACAAAACCGTTGGCAAGCAACGCTTGTAAATAACGCTCCATTTCACTGGTGACTGGGACAAAATTTTTGTCACACTCCAACAAATAAACCTTCCCTCCTAGCGATTTGATTCCAAAAAAGTAAGGCGGGTAATGCGGTGTCGGCATCAGCACCGGCTGATCCTGATCAATGAGCGTCCAAAATACCGCTGTCGCGACGCTCTTGGCGCCATTGGAAATAACCACCTGTTCCGGTTTAACGCGGTACCTTTGAGCGATACCGGCGCGCAACTCAATAGAGCCGCTGGCCGGCGTATACCTGGTTTGATGCAAGTTAATCGCTTTTTGAGCGTGCCTCTCAATTGCCTCAGGCGTATTAAGAAAAGATTCGCCCACTCCCAGATTAATAATCTCTCTTCCGTCTGCCTGCAAAGACTTAATTTTTTTCAATAAATCCTGCAATGGCGATGGTTCCAAATATTTGCTACGGAAACTAAACTGCGTTGACATCACTTTTTCTCCTTTACATTTAAAATTTAAAGAACTTTATTTTTTACTGACTGTATCGCTCTGACAAACTTACTAATTTCAGTTCTGGCGTAAGGATTGTACTGTATCATATCGGTAAACAGTTGCCAAGTGTCTTTACTAACATGATCGTTAATGGCCAACATTCTGTCAAAACCGGGCGTTTTGATCTTTTGATCTTTGATATTGGCGGCGCTAAGAGCTCGGCCGATAAAATGAACCAAGGCTAAGCTGCTTGCCGCCTGCCGGTCGTGATCCGACGGCGTGGTGATAATAATTTTTAAACCAAGACTCCTAAAAACCGCCTTTACTTTAGATAACATTTTTTTATCAATGGCAATCGGGCAAAGGACGATTTGCAGGTTGCGCAAACCAAATTTGGCGCTGTCCGGCCCAAACATCGGGTGCGTTCCTAAAATGTTTACGTCCGCGGGCAAATGTTTTCGCAACCACTCGCAAGGATACACTTTTACCGAGGCCACGTCCATGATCACGGCGCCGGGCTTGAGCTTATTGCTGATATTTTTAATCAGACTCTCAAGTTTGGAAATAGGCACGGCCAAAATTATCCAATCCATTTCAGGCAGTTTTTGCAGGGTAGTAACTTTATGCCGGCAATTAACTTTTTTGTTGGCAATAATAAAAATCTGACCGTATGGCGCGAAAATTTTTGCCGCTAATTTTCCAAATCGACCGAAGCCGATAATGCAAATATTCATACTATTTCTTGGCAGCCAAAATAAATGTCGTAAAGTTGAACTTCAAATCCTGAATGCTCTCTTCAAGTATTTCTAAGTCATACAATTCAGCCGCGCGTTTGGGCGCGATGACCGCAGCATTGGATGGCAATACTCCGGCGGACAAATCTTTGGCTGCCTGCGCCGTGTCGCTCCACTCAATTAATTCAGCGCCTTGCCAACGCCTTTTTAAATACATACGGCATTGTTTTAAAGCCTGATCATGAGATGCAATTTTTTTTATATCTTCTTTAGCGACTCCTGGCAAAGCCATTAAATTGTGCTTAACATCAATTTCGAAGATATTTTCAATTGAAAAAGTATGTTTAGCCATAGCGTAAATCGCTTCATATACTATACCTCCGTTTGAGTTTTCAATCGGAAAAACTCCTCTGTCAATTTTGCCGCCAATTAATGAATTTAAAACATTTTCAACACTGATTAAATATCTTAATTCATAATCAACGATATTGTTTTTTTGGCAATAATATTGCGCGGCTTCTTCGGAAAAACTGCCCTCACTGCCGGACACGCCGATTGTTATATGCATATTTTTTTTAATTATTAAATAATTGTATTAGTAAAGGAATAAGGGGCAGACGGGAAAAATCTGCCCCAAAAAGAACATTCGCGTTAAGCAACCTGTTCAATAAAATCTGAACTGCAATCCAATACTTTTACTATACCGATTTTCACTTTTTTTTCAAATCTTTCAATGGTTTCAATATCGCTGATCGCAACCTCAGCGAACAGCTCCGGATGCTGTTCATCATAATAAATGAGCAGGCCAATGTTTTCCGCAGCTTTTGCGTAATTAATTAAATCGCTAAAAGTTGCTTCATTATTCAGTTTCTCTAAATTCCGCCATAAAACCATTATATTATCTCCTTTGTAACTACTTATAGTTTCTGACAAAACTCCAACTTCTGCGTCCCTTGAATAAATTTTTACACTTGCTTCGCTTCTGATGCCAATACCTAGCTCGGTTATTTTCTTGATTCACGTCTTCCGTGCTTTCTTGAGTAAATTCAGTCTCCACATCTTGTTCTTTGCTACATTTTTTCTGCATTTGATATTCTCCTTCTTGCCCCGTCCTTTAGGCGGGGTTCATTTTTTTATTTTTTTAAAAGAACAACTCCCTTTCTTGAACTAAAATATAAAAAAACTGACCCCCTTGCGGAAGCCAGTTTTTTTGTTTCCCTAATGATGTATTATAACTTATAAAACATCACCAAAAACTGCACTTCCGCGCTGGAAGCCGTAAAAGAAAAAGCTAAAGCTTAATACAGTTTTTGCTAATGTTTTAATCATATGTGGATATTCTAACACAGATTTTTAAAAAAAACAAGCGGTTGTCCACACCGCGCTAAAACAGAGCTTATTACGGTATAAATAAATCAATTAATTAAAGCTAATATTAAAATAAAAAACCACTTTTTAAACAAAAGTGGCTAAAAAATTAGATTACAATTTAATTAATCGGCTGCAACTTCTCTGGATAAGTTGCGTTGATCAATGCGCGCGCTAAAATCAGCGTCGGATCAATCATTATTGTTCCATCAATTTCTTTTTCGGTAATCGCTAATGGTATTTCCGTGCAACCTAGAATTACCGCTTGCGCTCCTTTTTTTTGCAAATGCTGAACGCCTCGCAAAAATTCGCCGCGCGCTTTTTCGGTCACCGGACTGGATTGCGCTTTGATGCCGTAAGTCTCATCGTAAATTGCGTTATGAACCATATTCTGCACATCCTCATCAAGCACAACTACCTTAAATCCTTTTGCTTCAAGAATGGCGGGATAGACTTTTGATCGGAAAGTTCCGATTGTGGAAAGAACGCCGATGGTTTTGACATCAGGATAGTTCGCCGAAACATATTTCGCCACCTCCTCAATCATATTCAGAAGTGTTCCGGAAAAACCAGTTTTTATCAACCGCTCATTGATAACATTAAATATCTGCGGTGAATGCATTGTGTTGCAAGGTATGCCAATAACATCAGCTCCCGCGACATACATGCGCAAAATAATATCAGCAACTGCCGGCGCGGGATTATCAACTTTTCCCAACAAAAATTGGGTACGATCATTAATGCGTTCAGAAAATGACAGGTGTAGTACTGGCAGATGCTCCTGATCATTTAACGCTTGAGTGTTATCCAGAATTTTTTTGTGCAAATCAAGTCCGGCGTATGGGCCGACTCCGCCGACTATTCCAATTACTTTTTTTTCCATATCATTTCTCCTTAATACTATTTTCTTCATCATAGCAGTTTGCGCTAAATTTGCAAGAAAAAGAGCCATTGTAAAAATGGCTCTTGATTTTAAAGAACAAAAATAAGCTAAACTGCTACTTCTTTAGGAAGTTCCTCTTGGCTTGACTTTGATTCTAAATGAGCCAAAAACCAGCTCAAACAATTGGCAAACGACTGAGCTGTCGCTTGAGTCGTATCAAGATCAACTGAATGGCCGGTAAACAGATTGTGGCCATTATTTTCTACGCGAATCCGAGAAAAAACCGTGGCCAATCCTTCAGTACCACCGCCTTTAACAAGACCAGCTTTCCAATCGTCAAGTTTTATTTCCCAATTATTTAAATCGGGGAAAAAATGCTTGGCGGCGGTCAAGACGGCTTTCATCACGGCGTCATATGTTCCGTCTCCTGAATTTGTTACGGTAACGGAATTTCCGTTAACTGCCATAGATACCGCGGCGGTCGGAATCGTGCCGCTGCCGCCAAATGCCTGACAGTGAGTAATATTCATGAGATAAGGAACGTCATCTACGCAATCTTGAACGATGGCCGCTATCTCTTCTTCGGAAGCCTCTCTCATGTTCTTTGATTCTGACAGCCGCATCACCTGTTCATAAATTACCTGCAACTGGTCTCTAGCCACCTTGTAACCCATTTCCTCAAGTTTTTTTTGCACGCCGGGACGACCAGAGTTAACGTCAATGACATAATTAAACTTGACGCCATGGCCATACTTGGAAGGATCCCAGCTGTAATAAGGACTGGTTTTATTCTGCTTCTCGGCCTTTTCCTCAATGCCTTGGTGCGTGCCCGCGCTGCAAATTTTATTCTGTTCCCCAACCACCGGCCAATGACGCGGCACGGTCATACCAAGCTTATTGGCAATGAAGTGAACTATTCTGCAACAATGACTAATGTCAAAATTAACTGCCAAGTTGACAAACCTAATATCTTGCATACAATCACTGCGTGTGGCCAAATTCCAAAGAATTGATTCGAATTTTGTCATGCCGCTGCGCTCACCCAGTCCAAAAAAAGTTCCTTCAACAATACTTGCGCCCCGCAAAATTGCCTGCAAAGCATTGTTGGTTGCGTGATCACTGTCGTTATGACAATGGACTGAAATGTGCGCGTCGGCAATATTTGAAACACGTTCAAATAATGTTTTAATAATGCTTCCAAATTCATCACCAATTCGCAAACCGGTTGTGTCTGGAATGTTTACCACGGTGGCGCCGGCGTCTATAACGGTCTCGACAATCTCACACAGAAAATCAATTTCAGTGCGTGCGGCATCTTCGGGAGAAAATTCCACATGTTCAAAACCGATACTGCGCGCGTATCGCACTATCCGCTCGGCAGTATTTAGATACCACTGCTGTTTCCCCTCTTTGGTATCCCCATACTTGCTGTCATAAAACTGGGTCAAAAGCAATTCGTCGCTGGTTGGAATATAGATATGACACAAATCACAACCGGCTTCCTTAACCGCCATCACACCTTTCTCCAGCGCAATTGTCAAACCGCCTAAGAGCGGCCTATCTTCCACACTCAGTTCATTAACAAACTTAACAATTCTTTGACAATTTTCCATTTGCTTTTGCGAGCTATATGGATAGCCAATCTCAATTCGATCAATACCGCCATCAATCAACATTTTAACATAGGTTAATTGATCCTGCGGCGACATGGAGCCACCTTCAACCTGCGCTGACTCCCGCAAAGCTACATCGTTTAATAATATCCTTCTCATTTTTTTCTTTTACCCCGTCCAAATTTATTTGGCAGGGCTTTCTCCTTTAATATTTTTGTTTTTCGACTTCATAGCCGAATAAATATACATTATTTGTCATTCCTGTGTAGGCAGGAATCCAGAAATATATATTTCCCCCGGCCATGAAATGTTTGTAAAGAGCTTTAAAAAACAAAAAGCCACCCGTTTGGATGGTTTTCTACAACTTTTATACGTTTATATATGAATTAACGCCTTACGCTTTCGCGTTTAAACCATCCAAAAAATCTCGGCCAAGGAGGCTGAGCAAGAGGCTTAAAAGCAATAAGCTTTTGCTAATTTTTTGCATGATTTTACTCATATATAAATATCCTAACATATTTTTAAAAACTGTCAAATCGCACGCTGTTGCTGTAGTATTTTTACCTGTTTTTCCAATTCTTGGTACTTTTGTTTTAATTCCTGAACATCACTATTCATTGCCGCCACATCCTCAGATTCCATTCTCATAATACGATCAATTTTTGCCTCAACGCGCGCCAAATCATTCCGAAATGTTTCCATTTCTGTATGAATCATGCTCAATTCATGTTTAACAAAAACCATGTCCTGCTTTAAACCAGAAACATCTTCTTTCAAACCAGAAACATCTTCTTTCAAACCAGAAACATCTTCTTTCAAACCAGAAACATCTTCTTTCAAGCCAGAAACATCTTCTTTCAAACCAGAAACATCTTCTTTCAAACCAGAAACATCTTCTTTCAAACCAGAAACATCTTCTTTCAAACCAGAAACATCCTGCTTTAAAACACCAATATCTTTTTTAATTGGCTCAAGCGCAACATCAAGCGCCGCCTCAATACTGACGTCAATTACTTCTTTGATTGATTGTAGATCACTTTTATCTAACATAAAATATTAATTTACTTTAACTGTATGTTATCACTTTCTTATATAAAAAACAAGAGCCGTTCCAAAAACGAAACGGCTCGAAAAACCATAAAGAACAAATAAAAAATAATGCGCTGTTTAAAATGTTGCTACCGGCTGTGTATTATGTATTTGCGGAAGGTCACGCCGTTCCACCTGAAATTCAGGCGGAAACACAACTTGTAAACTCTGACAAAGATGATTGCCTGATTTATTTTCAACTGGATAACAATCACCCCAATTAACTGGACCATTCCTTGAAGCGCAAAGAAACCACTTATATTCTCGCCACGCCTTTGCATTCTGACGATGCAAATTTTCCCAAAAGGCTCTAATCCCACCCATATCTGCTGATACCGTCATTAGTACCGCGTTAATTGGATGTTCCTTGTTACTTTGAAAAAGCGCGAAAAGACCCACATTTTTGGCACTCCCTGAATCATGCATAATCCACCTCTTTCTTATTTTTTTTAAGCACACACTTTTGCAAGTTGCGGCTCCTCTGTCTAAATAAGACAACTAAAAAAGTCCCGCCGGGGCGGAACTTTTCTCTGTTGAATTATTTATGCTTTTATATATGAGAAAAACTTCCACCCCCAGGCTGGCTAATAATAATACTAATAATACTTGCCCCGCCTTTATGGCTGGGGATTGTTTTGCGGAAATTTTTCATAGTTACTTATTATATTATCATAATAAAAATGTTTGTCAATTTTGGCAATTTTGCGATTTGACTTAAATCATTAAATATTTTAGTATTAAAAAGCAATAAAAAATCTCAAGCAGAGGTGAAAAATGGAATCATTCAAAAAATATGTTTATAACTATTATCAATGACTGCCAAGACGATAACGCGCGCGCTCGACAATTAACCCGCGTTTCAACATTATTTAAGGTTCCGGCCAATTTTGTCAGTGTCAAAAATGACCTGGAAGCGGCCGGAAATATTATTGACATTCTGGATGCGTCGCAGAAAAAAACCGGCGCAGTCTTGGTAAATGTCGCACCGCGCAACGGCTCTGCCAAACACTGGAAAAACGGTACGCCTTTCGCTTATTTTTATTATGGCAAAACTTTGGCGCTCGCCTCGGTTGACGGCCTTACTCTGTCGTTGGTTAAAAAATTAAAACTGACCAAATTCGTAAATATCCTAGATCTGGAAAAAAGTGTAAAGCTCATGGAAAAAAAAAAGAAACTATCAACATCTGAGGTTGGTAAAATTATCAATACGCAATTCCGCAGTTTTGAATTCCTGCCACGCGCGGCCAGCTGGCTCACACAGGGTTATAAATTGCCTTTTGAAAAAATTAGTATTGAAAAAATTTCTGACGCGCCAAATGCCATTTGGTGGATTGATAACTTCGGCAACTGCAAAACAACTGTCTTAAGCGCCGAATTAGCAGAAATAAAACTTATAAAAAAACTGCAAAAACTTCCCTGCTATCCACGGCTTAAAGATTTGCCGGATAACAAAACCGGTTTAATCGCGGGCAGTTCCGGCATTAATAATAACCGCTTTGTTGAAATAATGACTCAAGGCGACAGTACGGCCAAGAAGTTAAAACTAAAGAGTGGTGAAGTTATCGCAAAATAAAAGAGCTAATCATTTGACTAGCTCTAAAAAGAACGAAACTAAACCGCGCTAAATTTTTAATTGGTGATCTGCTTTAGCTGATCAGCCGACATTTTTTCACAAATTTCTTTAGCCAGAATAATATCAACTGGACCGCCATTTAAATTTAATGACTGGATTGCCTTTTTTACTGTTATAAAAACAACTTCCTCTTCTCTTGGGTGATAGTCGGCGAACGTATAAAGCAACTTCCTGTCTCCGGTCACAACCATTTTAATGCCCGCTTTGTAGCAATAATTAGATTTGTTAACCGGAAAACCTTTTCGAACTCTAGCTTGCGGTCTAAACTGTGTTACTCCATCATCAAACATGATTTCAATTTTCATCATCATCTTTCTCCTTTTTTTTTAAAATCTAACGGTAGCGACATTTTCTTGCAATCTTCGTAAATGATAGCCCAACTTTCTTTGTTCGTAACTATCTTTCTTATTCAATCTTTCAAGCTTGTGTTTAATCTGAAAAATCTGTCGACTGCATTCCTCAACTTTTACTACTACTGACGGTGTCACTTCGCGCATGGTACTTCCTCCTTGATAAATTTTAAAAGATCAAACTAAAGAGGCCACCCTTTTGGATGGCCTCAATTTTTATTTTGCTAATATATTAAAACGATAAATGCCATCCAAAAAATGCCGAAGCAATAACTGCTACGACGACTGCGAGTACTACTGCTAAAACAGCGTTAATTTTTTGGATAGCTAAACTCATATTTATATATTTTAGCTGATACTAAAATTTTGTCAACTCCGCGCTAAAACTTGTTAGGTTTCAAGCAACTTTTTTTACCTATTCATCTTTATCATCATTTTCTTTTGTTATAAAAATTTTGGCTAAAACTACAGCGATACCGGCAATTAAGGCGGCGATTAAAACAATCGGTTTATTAATTGTTTTGATAACTTTTTTCATATTTATTCATTTAGTAACGCTTGCTTATTTTCCCATTTTTTGTCATACACCACCTCATCATAGGGAAGCGTATAATTGTGCAGTTCATTTTGGTCAAACCAGATTTCAATTTCATGCTTGGCTTCTTCCACTGTGCCAGAGGCGTGGATTAAATTTCTGATACTGCGGTCATCACTGTCGCTCATGCCGTAAGAATCAACTGAATAGTCGCCGCGAATCGTCCCCGGTGTTGCCGAGAGCGGATCAGTCGCTCCAACAAGCTTACGCACAACTTCAACCACATGCGCGCCCTGCAATACAAACGCCACAACCGGGCCAGCTGATAAATACTTTAACAAATTCTCCTGCACATGCTGACCGATTTCAAGCGCAGTTTTATCAACTTTTATGCCTTTTTTTTCATATCCTTTTAACGCTTTATTGCCAACCGTTTCAAGCCAGGCCGTATTGCTTGGATCATAATGAGTATTGATAATTGAACTGTCCGGCCAAACCATCTTCATAGCTTTTATCTTTAAACCTACGCGTTCAAAACGATGCAGAATTTCGCCGACCAAGCCGCGCTGAACGCCGTCCCCTTTGACTAAAACTAATGTCATTTCTTCTTTTGGATGTGTCATAAATATTTTTACCCCTTACTTTCTTCCTTCCCGGTCTCGCCATGGCGAGCTTAATTAGGAGGTGTCCAGATGAGGGTCTATTTAATATATTTTTTAATTTTTTCACTAACTTGCATTGGAGTTAAGTTTGATTTGACCAAATAATCCTTGGCGCCGAGTTTCTTGCCTCGCTCTCTATCCTCTTCCTGCGCCAGATTTGTCAGCATTATCACTGGTATCTTGTCTGTCGCTGACTCTGCCTTTAGCTGTTCAAGTACCGCGAAACCATCCACTTGCGGCATCATAACGTCTAATAAAACCAAATCAGGTATTTCTTTTTGCGCGATTTTCAAACCATCTTCACCGTTAACAGCGGTAAAAACACTATAACCGTCATTGGTCAGACTAGTTTTATACATATTCAAAATTGAGTTGTCATCTTCAATTACTAGAATATTTTTTCCCTTGCCGATATTTTTTTCTTTCATTTTTACCTCTTTTTTTACTGTCATAAAAAAATTTATTAACCTAAAAATGCCCCAATCTAACGCGTGGAAAACTACTTTTAGTATAACAAAATATGGTAAAAAGGCAACTACCCTGCCAGCCAGTTCGCATTTCTATCAACGCGCTGGTTCAATAAAGCATGCTTGTCAATTCCGTCTTCTAAAATCAAATTGGCCGCTGCTTGCGTCTGGCGCAATAAATCTAAATCGCCAAAAGTCGCTATTTTAAAAATTGGAAAACCTTTCTGCGCCGTGCCATAAACAACGCCGGGGCCGCGCATTTTCAGGTCTGCTTGAGCAAGCGCGAAACCGTCATTGCTTTTTGTGAATACATTCAAACGACGCCGGGAAATTTCGTTTACGGATTCGGTAAAAAGCAGACAATATGATTGGTGCGAACTCCTCCCTACTCGTCCGCGGAACTGATGCAGTTGCGCCAGTCCGAACCTTTCGGCGCCTTCGATTATCATTAGCGTAGCGTTTGGCGCATCCACGCCCACCTCAATAACCGAGGTTGACACTAATATATTTATTTCATTTTTCAAAAAACTCTCCATGATTTTATCCTTTTCATTTGATTTTACGCGTCCATGAAGAAAGGCTATTTTTAAATCCGGAAAAATTTCTTCATTTAATTTTTTAAATTCTTTTTCAACAGATTTCACTCCCAGTTTGTCAGATTCAGAAATAAGCGGGCAGACCACAAACGCCTGCCGGCCGTTTTTTATTTCTTGGCTGATAAAATCGTATGACGCTATTCTTTTGTTTTCCGGCACCAAAAACGTTTTGATTTCTTTTCTGCCCGCCGGCAATTCATCAATAATTGATAAATCTAAATCGCCATAAACCGCCTGCGCCAGACTGCGCGGTATCGGGGTCGCGGTCATTGACAGAAGATGCGGCATAATATTGGTGTTGCCGGTCTCGCTGGAGTTTCGGCGAAACTGGCCGCTTTGCTTCCGCAGAGCTTTGCGCTGTTCCACGCCAAAGCGATGTTGTTCGTCAATTATTGCCAGCGCCAGATTTTTAAACTCAATATTTTTCTGGATCATCGCGTGCGTTCCAACGATAATATCAATTTTCCCATCTTCAATCAGTTTAAGAAATTCTTTTTTGCTCTTCGCTATTTGCTCTTCGCTATTCACTTTTTGCTGAATGCTCGTTAATAAACCAACCGTAATTTCAGTGTTTTTAAAAAGACCGCGCAAAGTACTGTAGTGCTGACTAGCCAAAATCTCGGTCGGAACTAAAAGCGCGGATTGCTTTTTGTTCAGCGCGACGTTGAGCATAGCGAGCGCGGCCGTTACGGTTTTACCGCTGCCAACATCTCCTTCAAGCAAGCGCGACATCGGTTTTTCCGATTGTAAATCATTAATTATTTCCCAAGCCGCTTTTTTTTGCGCGCCGGTTAACTGAAACTTTAATGAACTAACAAACTCTTTTGTTTCTTTTTCTTTAAATTCAATTAGCTCTGATTTTTGGCTTTTTATCTTTAGCTTCTGAAGCTGAGTGGCCAGTTGGATAAATAAAAGTTCTTCAAACTGCAAGCGCCGCCGGGCTTGGTTTAACAAATCTTTACTTTCTGGAAAATGAATATTTTTTAACGCCAAATCAATATCGCAAAGATCGTACTTTCTTCTGATAAACTTCGGCACCACATCTTCAAGGTGCTCGGCAATACTAACCACTGACTTGATCAAAAAACGCAGCTGCTTATTCGTCAGGTTTCCCGTCAGCGGATAAACCGGCACCAATCCTTTGGTATGTGTAGCGCCGGAATTAGAAATTTTTTCATATTCAGGTGAAGTCATCTGCAGACCGGCGTAATCAGTCTTTACTGTGCCGGACAGAGATACTGTGTCGCCAATTTGTAAACTCCGGCCAATAAAGGGCTGATTGAACCAGACTATTTTTAGCTGGCCGGTCTCGTCATTTATAAGCGCTTCAGTAATATTCATTCGCTGGCGCGGGCTTCTTTTGTTCTGGATAAACTCAAGCGTTCCCTGCACATTAATATTCATGCCCGGCCGCAAATTAGCAATTTTTTCCGATTGGCTGAAATCATCATAGCGGCTTGGATAATGTGAGAGCAAATCCTGCACAGTCAAAATACCGAGCTTTTTTAATTTTCCGGCCGTAGCTTTGCCTACTTTATTGATTTGTTCAACTGGCGTATCAAGGTTTAACATGACCCTATTTTAACACAAAAATAAAAACCGGCAACGCGTTAACGCTGCCGGTCAATAAAATAAGTCGTCCGCGCATTGGACAACAAACATTCGGCTGAAGCTCAATATTTTACCAAAATTACAATACTACCTGCGGCTATTTCGCTTGCTGATACAGCTCGCTCACTTTTTCCCAGTTGATAATATTAAAAAACGCCTCAATGTACTCCGAACGGCGGTTCTGATACTTCAGGTAGTAGGCGTGTTCCCAAACATCAATCCCCAAAATCGGCGTCATTCCCTCAGACAAGGGCGAATCTTGGTTGGCAGTGCCCATCACCGCCAGCTGTCCGTTATTGACTACCAGCCAGGCCCAGCCGCTGCCAAAACGCGCCGAGGCCTCCGCGCCGAACTTTGCCTTGAACTGCGTCATGTCGCCGAAGGCATCATTAATCGCTTTAGCGAGTTCTGCTTCGGGCTGGCCGGAATTTTTGCTTAATAACGTCCAAAATAACGAATGATTGTAATGTCCGCCGCCGTGATTTTGCACGGCCAAACGGCTTGATTCCGGAATGGTTTTTAAACTTTTTAAAAGTTCCTCCAAACTTTTGTCTTTGAAGTCTGGTAAATTTTCCAGCACGGCATTGAGCTTGTCAATGTAGGCCTGATGATGCTTAGCGTGATGAATCTCCATGGTTTGAGCATCAATATAAGGCTCCAGAGCGTCATAGCCGTAGGGCAACTTGGGCAAAACATGATTCATATGGTTTAAAATTAGTAATTTATTTTGCAATCTGCATTTTGCATTTTAAAATTAATTAATATCCGGTAAAAAGTTCTGTTCTAATATTTTCCTGATCAATGCCGCAATTATTGAGCATATAATTCACCTCCATCACCATTTCCGGCAAACCGACAATATAATAAATTGGTTTTTTTATGTCAGTTATGTATTTTTTCAACATCGCTTCGCTAAGGTGTTCTTTTTCGCCGGACCAGTTTTTCTCGCGGGTAATTATCGGAATAAATTGAAAATTATCATGTTTAATATTTTTTAATTCTGTCAAAAAAGAAGCATCATCAATTTTTTTACTGCTATAAAACAGCGTTATTTTTCGCGGCCAATTATGAAACTGGTTTTCCAAAATCAGACCGCGAAACGGCGCGATGCCAATGCCGCCGGCGATAAATACCGCGGGTTCATCACCGTCATGACAGACAAAATGTCCGATCGGGCCGCGCAGTTCAATTTCTTCGCCCAGCGGCAGGTCTTTTAGAGTTTGCTTAAAAAGCGAGGGGCCCAGACGCATAGCGATAATCAAAACATCTTCGTTCGGCGCGGTCGCAAACGACATTGAGCGCATGCATTCGGCCGGTCCTTCTTTTATTAAAGAAGGCACTATCATTGAAACGTACTGACCGGCTGCGTATTTGAAATTAGCCGGTTTTTCCATTACAAAAGCGATCGTATCGCGCGCCACGTTTCTTTTTTCAAGCAATCTCACTTTGTGAGTTTCGAGCATATCAAACTATTAGTACTCTAATTATAGTATATATTAAAATCGCGTCAATGCTGGCACATCTCGCAAAAATGCGTCCCCCGCCCGGCCAGTCTGATTTTTTTGATTTTTTCTCCGCATTTCCCGCACGCCTCACCCTTGCGTCCGAACACTTTGAGAAATTTTATAAAGTTGCCTTTTTTTCCGTCCGCGTCGCGATAATTATTAAAAGTCGTCCCACGCTCTTTGATGGCTTTTTTTAATATTAAACTCGACCCCTGCCAGAGTTTTTTTATTTCTGCGATTGTTAAATCTGGCGTTCTTCGACTCGGCAAAACACCGGCGTAATGACAAATTTCGTCTGCGTAAATATTACCGATACCGGCGATAATCTGTTGATTTAGCAGTAACGCTTTGATATTAGTTTTACGATGTTTTAATGCCTGCGCAAAATTCTTCAGAGTAAAATCCGGCGTCAGCGGTTCAATACCGAATTTGTTTAAAACTTGTTTTAATTCTTTTTCATCAACTAACTTCATATAACCAAACGTCCGCAGGTCATTAAAAAATAACCGTGAATTATCCTGAAAGCTAAAGTAGATATGAGAATACTTATTTGGCAAATCCCACTCCATTGATTTGAATGAATGCCCGCCGGCGGCGATTATTTTGCTTACCCCGCCCTGACGGCGAGGACCCTTTTGGTAAATTAGCTGTCCGGTCATCTTCAGGTGTATTAGCAAAACCAAATCGCTTTTTTTTAATTCAACGTAAACCAGCTTGCCGCGGCGGTTGATTTTTTTAAAAGTATTCCCGGTCAATATCTGGATAAAATTATTCAATCCGCTCTTAACTAAACGCGGTTTAGTCACGGTTACGCCGGTAATTTTTTTACCAATTATTTTTTCTGATAAATCCTGGCGGATTGTTTCTACTTCGGGAAGTTCAGGCATGGGTAGAGTTGAAATAATCCCGATTCCAGTCGGGATTATTTTTTAATTTAAATTCAAAAAAAATTTTAGTCAATAACGTGTGTCTTTACTTTTTCCTTTATTTCTTTTATAAAATCATCTTTGGCAATCTCTCTTACCTCTACTCGGCCGCGATCTCTGACCATCAAGTTATCAGAGCCCATTTCCTTGTCGCCAATGACTAGCATATACGGATCTTTTTCTTTGACCGCCTTGCGAATTTTGTTGCCGACAGTTTCGTTTGAATTATCTACTTCGACTCTGATATCACTTGAACGAAATTCATCCGCAAGTTCCTCGCAGAATTTAACATGGTTTTCCCCGACAGCAATTAGTTTTACCTGTACCGGCGAGAGCCAAACCGGAAAAGCGCCGGCGTAGCGTTCAATCAAAAAAGCTATGGTCCGCTCGACCGCGCCGATTGAAGATCTATGCACCACTACGGTTAATTTTTCTTTGCCATTTTTATCTGTATAAACCAAATTAAATCTGCCTGACATCACAAAATCATATTGCACGGTAAAAGCAGTATCTTCTTTTCCTCTGAAATTTTTCATCTGGACATCAATTTTTGGACCGTAAAAAGCCGCTTCATCCTCAGCCTCAACAAAATCGGCTTTTCTTTTTGTCAAAACTTTTCTCAAAATGCTTTCCGCATCATCCCAGGCTTTATCATCTTTAAAATATTTTTTTTCATCCTTTCGATTTCCCAATGAAAGCCGGTACCAATAATCATCACCCATTTTTAACCCGAAAATTTTTGCTAAATATTCAATAAGTTCAAGCGCTTTGTCTATTTCATCACCAGCGCTCTCTTTGTCAGCGCAAATAATATGGGCATCCGCCAAACAAAAACTTCTAATCCTGATCAAACCAGTTAATTCACCGGATTGCTCATAGCGGTAAAGTTTGGCAAGTTCAGCAATGCGCATCGGCAACTCCTTATAGCTTCTGGGCTTGCTTAAGTAAAGTTCAAAATGATGGGGGCAGGTCATCGGCCGCAACATGAACTCCTCATTGTCTATTTTCAACGGCGGATACATTGAATCCTTGTAGTACGGATAATGGCCGGATTTTTTGTACAAGTCAATTTTGGCAATATCGGGAGTATAGACATGTTCGTAGCCTCTTTTTGTCTCTTCTTCGACGATAAATCTCTCCAAGGTCATGCGCACAATAGAGCCTTTTTTAGTCCACAACGGCAATCCTTTGCCAACCACGTCAGAAAAAACAAATAATCCCAGCTCTTTTCCCAGCTTGCGGTGGTCTCTTTTTTCCGCCTCAACAAGCATTGCCAAATAATCATCTAACTCCTTTTTTGTCTCAAAAGCAACTCCATAAATACGAGTCAGCATTTTATTTTTTTCATCGCCTCTCCAGTAAGCTCCGGCTAATTTTGTGAGTTTGAAACTTCCTTTGGCAATACTCTTTGCAGATTCTAGATGCGGACCGGCGCAAAGATCTTCGAAGCCGCCGCTATGATAATAACTAACTTTAGTTTCTCCGCCTGTTTTCAAATCTTCAATAAGTTCAACCTTGTAAGGTTGGCCGTTAGCTTGCTCTTTTTTTAAAGCCTCATCTATACCCATTTCAGTTCTGGTGAATTCCAGATTCTGGCTGACGATATGCTTCATTTCTTTTTCGATTTTTTTCAAATCTTCTTCGCCAACGCTATTTTTGCCAAAATCAAAATCATAATAAAAACCGTTATCAATCGCCGGACCGATGGCAAACTTAACCTCCGGCCAGAGCTTTTTCACCGCTATTGCCATGATATGAGACAAAGAATGTCTTTGTTTTTCAATATTATTATCTTTAGTCATATATTTTTCTTATATTTTATATAATATATTTAAACGCGAACAATGTCAATTTTCGCGCGGTAATCAATGTATCTAAACTTACCTAAGACAAAACAAAAACAGGACAACAGCCCTGTTTAAGTCTCAATGCGGTGTGTATTAAACAAAGTTCGAATGTATTTTGCTGATAATCCTGATGCCGACTAATCGCACGCCCCGCGTGCGTGGTAGCTCTGGATTGAATCGTACGCTCGTATCGTTCCGCCACTGCCTCGCTTCTCTCGGCAACACCAAAGAAAAATGTTCCTTGCTTTCTTGATTTGGCGGGGGTGAAATTTCTTTTGAAAGTGGAAAGGACATTTTTCTTTGGTGTTCTGCCCTCCAAGTATTCGGGCAGGTGGCGGAACAATGCGGACGAAGTTTTGGCAAAACTATTTTTTGGGGAAAGGATTTGCCAAAACTTCGACTGATTTGTTTTTGAATTCGGATGTCGCAAATGGAAAAGGAGGGGTTTGGGGAGGAATTTTCCATTTGCTCCTCTTTTTGTTTTGGGGGAATTCGGGGCGGACATGTATGCATTATACTGCACTCTTGCAAAAGAATGCAAGTTTTCCTATTATATATCCATGGCAACAGGTAAAAAACTTGGGGAAAACCTAAGAAAATGGCGTTTGAAAGTGGTTTTGATCTGTACCCCTTTCTTTGCGCACACTTTCTAAACTATTATAAATAGTCAATATATAAACATATGTGTTCAATTACGGGTACGTATATATTTTCAAATAAGCCATCTGACACCACAAAATTAGGTGCCAGTATGCAAAAAGCTTTAAAAGCCCTACAGAATCGCGGTCCTGATGATTCTTCACTTAATTTTGTGAATAAAAATTGCGTAATGGCTGGAAATCGATTAATTATTAGAGGGGACGCGGAAAAAGGCAAAATGCCTTATAAAAGAAATGGGGACGTACTTTTTTATAATGGAGAAATATATAATTTTAAAAAATTGTCCCCAAAAGCAATAGTCGACGGAGATACGATTCTTCCAACATATGAAAAATTTGGTACCAAATCTTTTAATAAATTTGATGGAGAATTCGCAATTTCAATTTGGGATGAAAAGAAAAAAAGTCTAATATTAGCAAGAGACCCTTTTGGCACAAAACCTATTTATTTTAGTTTAAATAAGAACCGATTAATTTGGGCTTCTTCTGCTCATGCAATTAATCAGATTGAGAAACATGCATTATGCAAATCTACACAAGGTCCAACATATAAACACAGTTACGCTGTACAGGAACCTTATACTTCATATAACGGTATTTGGTCTATTCCTCCTGGACATTTTTTAGAAGTAAACAACAAGGGTTGTAAACTTCACTGTTATAACAAGTGGAGTGAATATAAAGCAGAAACAGAAAATACTGACGAGCTTTTTAAAGCCCTTGAGGAATCATTGAAATCTCGGCTTGATTATGATGGTGTAGTGGGGATACCTTTATCAGCAGGAGTGGACAGTGGAATTATAGCTTTCATGGCAGATAAGTTAAAAATAAAGTACCACATATTTTCAGTTATAAAAATATTTGGACAAGACACAGAAGAAAAAGAATTTATTCTAGAAAGAATAAAAAGGTTAAAAAATGTTAACAAAGTCACACTTATTGATTTTGGTGAAAAAGAATACAAAAAAGCTATCAAAGAAATGTTTTTACCTAATTATTATGATTCTGAAAAGTTTGATAACGGAAACATTCTTATGCATGCCGTATTTTCAGAAATGGCAAAAAATAAAATACGCGTAGTGATTGATGGAAGTGGAGGGGATGAATTGTTTCATGGATATAAATTTCGTGATGACTTTAAACCCGTAAGAGGTTGGCCTCGATATTGGAAAAATTGTAATTATTTTTATTCATTATTTACCACACTCTTAGATTACACTTCCAAAGCTGATCGAGCTGGATCATTTTTTTCCATTGAATCACGCTTCCCTTTTCAAACCACAAAACTAATGGGGGCTTCACTTAAATTGAAAAAATCTGAAATATTAAAATGGCCACTAAGAAAATATTTATTAGAGAAAGTAAAATACGGTAAGCCATTACAATATGACAAATTAGATAAATTAGGATTTTCAATAAAAAACAAGGATAAGACAACCATGATAAATGATATGCAAAATGCATGGTGTAAAAATCACAACATAACAGCATTACCAGACAATGAACCATTAAAATTTCCCTTTAAAATAGGTGTTACTCAACCAAATATATGAAAAAAATATACTCAATAACAATGATAAAAAATGAGATAGACATAATCGAAACTTTTGTTCGATATCATCTATCTTTTTTGGATGGAATGGTCATATTAGACAACGGAAGCACAGATGGAACCATTGAGGTACTCTTAAAATTAATAGACGAAGGGTTACTAATTCATTTAACATTTAATGATAATCCTGCATATAATCAATCTGAATTAACTACTGAACTATTTTACAATACATTAAAAAAATTCAGTCCTGAATATATAGTTCCTCTAGATGCTGATGAATTTTTAACAACTAATTCTGACAAAGAAATAGAAGAAATAATACAGAACGATATTCAAGACGACGCGATAAATTATATTAGTTGGGTTACTTATGTGCCGACAGAAAAAGATGACCAAACAGAAAAAAATATACTCAAAAAATTAAGATACAGAAGACAAGAACAGCACAATTATGACGAAAAAATAATAATACCAACTTCCCTAGCAAAAAAATATAAAATTAAAATAAAACAAGGAAACCATGATTTGTATAAAATCGAAAATGTCTCATTTAAAAAGAACATACTATCTTCTCTTGATCTGGCACATTTTCCAATAAGATCAATTAACCAAATGAAATCCAAATATTTGATTGGCTGGTTAGCAAATCTTGCAAGACCAGAACAGGTTTTATTTGACTGGTATTACTATTACAACATAATAAAATCTGGAAAAGATTTTTCAATTAATGACTTGAAAGAAATGGCTCTATACTACGATATCCCTGACAAAAATATTAAAATCGAAACTGTTGAGGATCCAATTGATTTATCGTTAGTAAATAAAATTGATCTAAAATATACTCCAACTGAAAACGATAATTTATTGAATAATATCCTAAATTACACGGAGACATTAGCTCACAGATATTCTAATATGGTCAAAAAAAATAATTTCGACGAAAGCAATTTACCAAGTAACGATAATGATATCCTTCAAACAATTCACGATTATTTACTAATTGAAGGATGGCTTAGTATTAAAGAAGCTTGCGAATTGTACAGAACGGTAAAATCTATAGAAGGTGATAATTTAATAATTTGTGAAATAGGAAGTTGGTTAGGAAAATCAAGTTACGTACTAGCTAAAGCAATAGAACACAAAAAGGATTCATGTTTATACTGTATTGATCCATTTGATGCTTCTGGCGATACCTCCTCAGAATTTATTTATAAAAAAGGAGAGGGCACATCAAAAAAAACTCTTCTGGAAAGATTCAAAATAAATATGGAAAGACTCAATGTATCTAAATTAATTCATATATTAAAAGGTGATAGTTTCAACATCGTCAAGAAGTTTAATAAAGAAATAGACTTTCTCTTCATCGATGGTAATCATAACCATGAATCTGTCCTTCAAGATTATAAAGATTGGTCTCCTCTTATAAAAAAGGGTGGATATATTGCTTTTCACGATGTCGGTGCGGCTCATACAACAGGACCAAAACAGGTTGTCGAATTAGAAATTGCAAATAATCCTATGTGGGGAGAACAACGAATGGTTGATGAGTTATATGTTGCAAAAAAGATAAAATAGTATGAAAAACCAAATTCATGAAATACCAATAATCATGTATCACCGAATCCTTAATAAAAAGGATGTTGAATTAGGTAGCTGTTATAGTGAAATTAATTCGGCTTTAGAGATATCAGAGTTTATTACACAGATAAATTTTTTAAATAAAAAATATTCAATAATCAGTCTGAGTAAACTGATAGCGTATTTGAAAGGAGAAGCTGATGTTCCATCAAATTCATGTGTGATTTCTTTTGATGACGGCTATATAGATCATTACCAAAATGTTTTTCCTATCCTTAAAGAATTAGGACTACCGGCCGTTTTTTTTATTATGGGAGATTGTATTTCAGGAACCAAAAAAGTAAGGTGGCTAGATAAATTTTATTACATATTAGACAATACTCCTTATCAAAAAAACTCCGACAAATTTAACGAGATTGTGTCCGATTTTTACAGAACAGAGGTAGAGAAAGATAATCATTACGACGACAGCAAACTAAAAACATTCATCAGAAACTCCTCTGAAAAAGATACAATTATTGACAAATTATCCTCGACGCTAAACGTAAAGTTAGATCTTGATAAAATTAATAAAAAACTATACTTATCAAAAGAAAACATAGCAGAGATGCTTAATAACGGAATGGAATTTGGTGCACATACCATGTCTCACCCGGACCTAAGTACAATTACACTAGAAGATTCAGAGAAAGAAATAAAAGACTCAGGAATTATTGTTAGAAACTTAACCAATAAAGAAGAAATACCTTTTGCATATCCATTTGGTAGCCAAAAAACATACAATAAAAACATTGTTCGAATATTAAAAGAAAATAATTTTTCGTGTGCCCTAACATCAATCACAGGAACAAACAACACTGAAACTTCATTATTTGAACTTAAGAGAATTGATTCTGCTAATCTAGAGTTAAATAAATATTAATATTATGTATATTTGTATTACACATTCACCAAGAACATTAGATTTCTCAAGATCATCTATAAATTTTCTTAAAAAAAGATATAGTTCTTCTAAACGTCTAGATTCTTTGAAAAAGTTTGAGAAATTATCGAAAAAAAATTCTCCTGACTGGACTAACAATGTATCAGTTTGGAAATTAAACTCAAAAAAATTAAAGATGGATTGTTTACTTTTTTTAGAAAGAGACTACACCGCAAATCATGCAATTATAGATAAAGGTTCTTTATTAATATGCGGCAACACCTTTTTTGAAAAGTTTAATTTGAAATCCAAAAAAAAGCAGTTTTTCACACACAACTGGTTTGCTGGCGGGCATACTATATACAAAGATCCTAAAACAGAGCAATTTTGTATTTCTTGTTCATCTAGCGATTCTGTTTTATTTTTTAATCCCAGAAACAAAAAATTTACTAAGACGCTGAGAATGCCTGAAAAATTATATGGGTGTAATTATGACCTAAAACCAACAGACGACGTTAGGAAGCATTACATAAGTAATGATGCGCAATTGACTCATATTAATTGTTGCTATCCTTGTGAAAAAGGTTACCTTACAACATCCTTCATACAAGGTGCGATTGGACTATTTGATTTCAAAAATAATTACAAAGAACTCACTTCTGGTTTTCTTGGTTGTCATGGTGCTCGCACAAGACTTGGTTTAAATGGATTTTATTTTTCAGATTCACCATCAGGTTGTTTATATGAAATGAATTGGAAAGGTAAAATAATAAGAAAATTTAATGTTAAAAGTAAGTGGTTACACGATACTCAGTGGATAAAGGATGATATATATTTATTTTCGTTAAGCGACTCTAACACTCTTCAACTTTGGGATATAAATAAAAGTGTTATGTTATGGAGTATAGATGTATCTGCTTACGGAAAAACATCCCTATTAATATCAACTTCTTAGTATTATGAAAAAAAATATTACAGAAAAAAAAATATTTAACGAGCTTTCTAAGATCAATATTTATCCAGATAAGATCGAACCTTTTAATGAAGGAACTTCTAGATCTACATATAAAGTTAAAACTGAAAAAGACACCTTTGTATTAAAGTTATTTCATGACTCAAATTATAATGAGATACAAGACAAAATAACCCTTTTGCAAAAGATTTCATCACATTACAGTAATATCATTTTATCTATCAACAACGAACCAATGATAATAAATGAAATACCTTCTTATATTTATAAGTATTTTGAAGGTCAATGTTTTTCAGAGATATCAATTGAAAATAAATGTTTTGAATTTGGTAAAATAGTCGCAGAGCTGGATACTGCCTTACAAAAGATATCGACCGAACTAAGTACTATTTCAGACACAAGTCTGCTTTATCTTCCTGAGCAAAAATTTTCAGACTTAAACATAAACAAACTATCTGGCACAGCGATTAAAATATTTAATGACAATTTATCAAATATCGATTTTAATAAAATTCGTAAGCAATATATTCATAAAGATTTACATTATTACAATGTTATACACAATCCGACGAACAAAAATTATTTAATAATAGATACCGACGGACTATCTGTTCAATATCTCCCACGTGAAATCGCGGTATCTGTTGGCAATCTATTATTAGATTCATCAAACGTGTTTTCTGAAAAAGAAGTAACAGCGTTAATGAATGGATATAATACATTAATTAAATTAAACGACGAAGAGAAAAAAGCCATACCCTTATTTATTATTCAGAAAAAATTGGGAGAGATAGATTATTTATACAAACAGTTGGCGTTAACAAACAAGAAAAATATACAGGATATTAAAAATATTAATAAGTTTATTATCTTATCTAAAAATGCTTTAGAATATACAATTAACAACTATGATTTTATTACTAAATTTTTTAATAAAGCTAACCAAAAATGAGATTAATTTACATAACAGGATCACACTCAAGCGGAAAATCTGGCTTATTGAAATCGATGAAAGATATTCCAAATGCGATTATATTCCAGAGAAAACAACGAGAAGAATTATTCAATGAAAAAGAATTTGAGTTCCTATTTAAAAAAGAAACAACTAAAGTAGCCGTCTTTAAAAATCTATCCAAGAGGTTAGATTCATCAATTCTTGAGTCCAAAGAGCAGTTTTTCTTGGCGCAGAAGAAATCTGATTTCTTTATTTTTGCAGATCATTTCCTGCTAGATTGTATGGCATACATAATGACTTGTTTTGAGTTGAAATGGTTAAATAAAAAAGAATTTGATATATTAAAGATGAGATTTGAAAAAGAATTTTTAAACAATATTAATTATAATTATTCCCTATTTTTTATTAGACCATCTCTTAGAAAAGTGCAGGAAAATTTTACATTAAACGAATCAACCGACTTCCGTTTTTGGGAAAAGAAAACTAAATTTCTTGAAACATCATACAAAATGTTTGCGAAAATATATACAGAATATTCCTTAGAGAATAAAAAAGAGTGGCAAATAATAAAAAGTGACGAACTTAAGAAACAACAGGATTTTATTATTAAAAAAAATATAACTAACATGAATGATAAATTATCAAATACAGAAACAGTCAGAAAACTTTTTAGCAAACACAGCTCTAAACCAGCAGATATTTTACTTGAAGCTATTTTGAACTTTTTTAAAAGAATGCCCAGTAATTATGTTGTTCAGAATTTAAAGGATATTGAATTTATATGTATGAATGATGAATGTTATAAAAAATATAATATTTCGGAGAATAATTTAAAATCTATTTTAATCAATTTCGGTAATCTAGAAGATTTAAACATATCTTCAATAACGGGATTGGTAGCACACTTATTTGCCTTGATTGATATCAGTTATCCCGAGAAAGCAAACTTAAGTCCACAGGAGTGGTTAGAAATAGACCTCTATTCAGATGATGTCGCTCGCAGATGGGGTTTTGAACAAGAAGTGAATGATTTACGTAAAATACGACCTCAAAAAATTCCATGCGAAATCAAATATCCTGATACCGTAATCAACACTTCAGTCCATAATAAAAAATTCGAATCTGATATTTTATTATTAAAAAATAATTCAGACGATATGCACGACAGAATTTGGTACGTTGATAGGTTTTCAGTATTGTGTGAACTGTCTAATTTAAGAAAAAAATATATTAGAAATATTCACATACTCACAAACAATTACAGAGAAGAAGATATTAAAAAAATCTAACTTAGTGCTAAACCTTCTTCATATACGCAAGCCAATAATTTCTTTTATAATTCTGTCCCTTAAATTTAGCGTAATTAGTTTTTATAGTAAGTTGTTGAATTTCAAAATATTTAGAATACATAGAAATAAAATCTGCTCTTGAAAAAACCCTCTCTGTTAAATTCATGTCTTTATTAATATAAGTATCATATTCTTTTCCTGGACTAAGTTTTATTAAATTTTTAGCATTCTGATCTCCGTCCTTGCATAAACCACGCACAAAAAAATGTCCATCACTCTTCAATACCCTATAAACCTCTTTTAAATAAATTTCTCTTTCAGACTCATTAAGTGAATTGGAAGACATTATATCTACAACCAAATCGATAGACTCATTTTCAAGTGAGTAAGGAGCACTAATATCAGCTTGGATATAATTAACATCAACCCCAACATCTCTTGATTTTGATCTGGCTAGCCCTAGAGCTGTCGGAGAAATTTCAAAGCCAATAACTTTATTACCTAATTCTGCTAAGTAGTTAGAATTCTTACCATTTCCAGAACCTAGATCAAGGATATTTAAATTTTCCAAAGCAACATCCTCCTTTCTTCGAAGAAATTTCATGTATTCTTTTAAATCCTTTCTTGGCTCATCACTTAACTTAATAAGTGATGGGTTTTGATATTCTTTTTCCCATGCATTTTTTTGAGCCATATTTAGTGTTTTTTGTGATAATCAATTATGTATTTTGCTAAAACATGTGCCTGAGAACCTCTCCCTTTTGGCCATTCTGTAAATTTTTTTATACGAATAGCTTGGTCGTCCCCGCCCACATTAATAACTTTCGTGTTGTCCATGTTAGCATAACTTAACGCTTCATGAAAACTATTATACCCTCCCCCAATTATAATATAATCGGCCGCTTTAAATAAGCTCGCAACCGGATAGTAAGACAAATCTCTGTCATTCTCAGAAAATGGACTGTTACTTATTTTGAACTTTAAAACATCCTTAGGGAGATTATTATTAAAAACCTTATCTAAATGTTTCGGATAAGCACCATTTTCACACAATAATCCAATTTTTTTGTCTCCTTTGACTTTTAAAAGACTCTTTAATTCCCTTTTGGTCACCAATTCATCTGGCCATGTATTAATAATGGGCCAAATACAAACATCCCCCTTTACCTCGGGTTCAATAGCTATTACATGGTAATGTTTTGGGAAAGTAGATTTTATTTTACCCAATCGCCTTATTCCAATCCATGTCTTTGTGAGATTTTTGGGCAAGGAATCGGTAAAGCTATCTGATCTCCAGTCACAAATAAAAATATCGATTTTCTTAGGAAATTCACCCTTTTTACACAAAATTATTCCCGGCTCTAAGAAGTCCAAATATTTTGAACGATGAGCAGAAACATAAAATTTAAATTTGGTTCCAGACCTTAAAAAACCTTTGTAAATAGCATTGATCCTTGTTAGATGCCCTGAACCAGTCCCTTTTGTATATACGTATATATTTAACATAGTTCTTGATTAATTTCCCAATTCGGACGCAAATTCTTCATAAGCTGATATTAATTTAATTATATCATCTTCGCTGTGAGAATGAGTTACAACACCCATCCCTTGCCATACATAGATTCCCTTTAACATTAAAGCAATACGGATTACCCTGTCTCGTAAGTTAGTATCTACCAAATCACCATTCCAGTGATTGATTGCTTTTGTTTTATCATATTTCTCTTTATCTTTAATAAATCTAATTGTACCAATTGGAAAATTTGGTATTGAGTCATCATTGCTTTCACCAGTAATATCAATATCGATGTTATACTTACACATAATTTCCTTACAAGCATTTCTTAAAGTATTCATCTTTTTTATAATTGATGGATATATTTCTTGTTCATGTTCTACCAAATATTTAATAGTTTCTATTGCAACTCTTAAAGACGTTGGATGACAATTAAATGTTCCACTGTCCGCCCAGACACGTATTTTTTTCGAAGAGGAAGCTTCTTCAATAATTTTTCTTTTTCCAGCTATACATGCGAATGGCATACCGCCTGTTACAACCTTACCAAAAGTCACTAGATCTGGTTCAATATCATATAGCTTATAAAGTCCGCCAGCACGAACTCTAAAACCCGTTACCATTTCATCGATAATCAAAACAACCCCATATTGTTCCGTCAATCTTCTTACTTCTTTTATAAAATCTTTATTCGCCATAACCATACCAGAATTACCGAGCACAAGTTCAAGTATAAATACACCAATTTTATCTCCACATTTGTCAAAACACTTTGTAAGAGCTTCTATATCATTCATCGGTACTGTCACAACCTGTTCATCCCAGTCTTCAGGTAATCCAGAACTTTCTAGAACATTTTTATTTATTCCTTCTGGATACTTTACTCCTGTTACTGACCATGGTTGTGCTCCATGCCAACCACCTTCCAATTTTAATACTAAAGATTTCTTAGTATAAGATAAACCCAACATGGTCGCATACATGGTTGCCAGCGTACCACTTGTAGTAAAAATAAAAGATTCCATATTTGTAGTTTTTCTAAACAAAGATGCGAGTTCATTCTCTAATGGAGTAAGGAAGCCTGATTGCAATGCACAATTATTAGTGATATTTGAAGATATTGCTTCAGTTAATACTGGATGATTATGTCCTAAAATATTACAAAAATGTCCCTGCCAAAAATCTAGTAATTCCACACCATCAACGGTCATAACTGAATTACCTGAGGCACTCTCAATAAAAGGAGGAAAAGGTTTAAGTGTCCGTGCTGGCTGTGCCACTGAATTTGGAAAATAATCAAGACCTTGCTCAAAAATTTCTTTTGACTTAGAGAATTTATTTTTAAACTGATTTTCTAAATCTTCAATATATTTTTCTATTTGAATTTTATCTTTCATATTTAATTAAACAATTTGATCTTGTGGCATTATTTGTAAAATTTCTGGACAAACAGAAGAATCTGTTTTTATTACTTTTAAAACCCACTCGGCAATAACTTTTGGTTCAATTTTAATTAATTTTCTCTTTGAAAAGAGTTTCTTGGTCTCAGCATCATGAGTTCTTTTTATAAAGGATGTTTCAATAGCACCTGGTTCAATTGTAGTTACGCGAACTTTATCTTTAGCTCCCTCTATACGTAAAACCTTAGCAAATCCACTCAAAGCGTGTTTACTGGCAGTATAGGTTGCGGTTCTCTCCATTGCCCGACTACCAAGAATTGAGGATATGTTTATAACATGTCCAAAATCAGATTTTGCAATATGTTTAAATAATTTAGAGGTAAGAATAATAGGAGATAAAGCATTTATTGCAAACACTTCCTTTAACTCATCCAAATCAACGGATGTAATTTTACTGTGATATCCTATACCAGCATTATTAATCAAGACGTCAATCTTTCCTCCAAAAATCTTAAACATATCGTCTACAGATTCTTCTACTTTCTCAGGATTATTAAAATCAATAGCTATAAATTTTACAAACGCACCATCCCTTCTTTTAAGAAGTTTTTCTTGTAGCTGTTTTAATTTTTTTTCGTCTCTAGAAACCAACAATAAATTCATTCCAGAATCAACTAATAATTTAGAAATCTCGGAACCCACGCCACCCGTAGCCCCTGTTAATATTATATTCTTACTTTTTTTCATAATAAATTTTATATTACTGCTTTTTCAATATCTTTTGAAATAGCGACCATTTCATTAAACTTATCTTCATCTACAGGTATACCTTCTTCACTTCTTTTTTTGTAGGATTTCTTTTCAGGATCACCTGCTACCATAACATCATCAGTATCACTCTTTTCATATTTTCTAATTCTATCAACCATTTCTTGTAAATTATTTTTAAAAACATCAATATCAATAAATTTTGAAATATCTATAACCATAAAAAAGTGACTCACCCTTCTTTTTTCCGAAATAGGGGCTTTGTGCATTGAAAGCATATCTTTACTTATCACCCCTCCAACTAGAGTAGCGCAAAGTATGTCTACCATCATACCCAAACCATAACCTTTATATTTCCCAATAGAAACAAGACTTTCCGCCTTTTGCGCATCAAGTGTTTCTTTGCCATCAATATCATACGCCCACCCTTCTTCTAATTTTATATTCTGTCTTTTATAATTTTGAACCTTATTCCAAGCAACTTGAGAAGTGGCCATGTCTATACAAAAAGGTTCCTCATTCTTTAGTGGTGCGGTAAAACAAATTGGGTTAGTTCCAAAAAATATCTCCTTGCTGTTATAAATTTTTACCAAAGCATCTCCGTTTGTAAAAGCCATACCAATACAATTTTCTTTATTAGCTTGAAATGCAAAATAAGCTGCTGATCCAAAATGAGAAGAATTCTTAACACCTACAGCACCAATACCATTTTCTTTAGCCATTTTTATTGCCTGTTGCATGGCCACAGAACCAGAATGATGACCAAAAGCATGATCAGCATCAACAACCGCTACGGAAGAAGCGTTCTGCTCGATAGAAATTTTTGGATTTTTATTTATTCTGCCAGCTTCGACGGCTCTACAATAATGCGGGAATAAATTTATACCATGAGAATCAATTCCTCTTAATGATGTCTGTATTAAACCCTCAGAAACACGCTTCGCGGCCTCCCTGTCTACTGATTTAGAAATAAGTATGTTTTCCATTAATTCCTTAAGAATCTTACTGTCGAGATATATCATAATTTTTATTTAATATTTTTATTTCAAAAGTTCACTACTGGAAATACCCAACGCATTAGCAATCTTTTCCAAAGTCGAAAGAGTGGGGTTCATACGACCACTTTCAATGTTGCTGATATATGCTCTATCCACGCTCAAAGCCGTCGCAAGGTCTCCTTGCGACATATCCTTTTTCAAACGCCATTTTCTTAGGTTTTCCCCAAGTTTTTTACCTGTTGCCATGGATATATAATAGGAAAACTTGCATTCTTTTGCAAGAGTGCAGTATAATGCATACATGTCCGCCCCGAATTCCCCCAAAACAAA
>JAUYLZ010000024.1 GCA_030698385.1 bacterium
TACTAAAAAAGTCCGATTTCTATTTTAAGACAGTCCGATTTCTATTTTTAAATAACAATGGTGATGGTCTAAGTTGACAATTTTTAAAGCTGTAAACATAAAAAACCCCATTAACCGGGGTTTTTATATTATGGGTGGCTAGAGGGAATCGAACCCTCATTTCTGGGACCACAACCCAGTGTTCTAACCGCTAAACTATAGCCACCATCACTCCGGCAAAACCAGAAAATTTTTTTAAACTAAAAACATTAAAACTTAAACACATTATAAATTCAAAACCACCAAATGTCAACCATGCGCTGTATTCTAAAAATAATGCTAACGCATTTCGCCGCCGTTATCTTGAAACAACTTTCTTTTCCGCCAGAAGCGGCTATGCCTATGGCATGACAAGTTTTTCTAATGAGTTAATCATAACTCATTACAGTAAATTTTTCAATTGAAAAATTATTGAAAAATTTATTGATTGGCGGCAAATTCTTTAGCGCTTTTATAAAAAAGGGTTCGCTATCTTGCGATAGCGAACCAATGAGATCAAAACTTGAGTCATCGGACTCCGAGCGTTACACTAGAATACTCGAGACCATTCGGCTTGATGATGACTTTTTTGTCGTCGCTCCGCTCAATGTATCCGGCGCGAAGCGCGCCGAGTTTGTGTGAAGCGGCAACTTCCAGAACCGCGTCAATGTCGGCTTCCGAAACGTAGAGCGCGAAGCCCGCACCCATGTTGAAGTTACCGTACGCCTCCATGTCGTCCACCGGACCGTGCTTCTGTAAGAAGTAAAAAATTGGAAGTTGTTTTGGCAGATGCTCAACGATGTAGGCGAACGGTTGCGTCGCCCGCATGAGCTTGCGCCATCCATGCCCCGTGATGTTCACTGTGTAGTGGATTTTCACACCGCGATTAAGGCAGTCCTCGACAAGAGCAACATAGATGTGCGTAGGGTCAAGAAGTGTCTCACCATACGTTCGCCCATCGTCAAGTGCAGTGAGGTAGCCATTGGGCAACTTATCGGCGATCTTCCGCGCCATCGTGAGGCCGTTCGCGTGGATACCAGAACTCTCGATGAAGATAATGACATCGCCATGTTGGATGTTATCCGCAGTGATGAGTCGGTCCTTCGGCTTCACGAGGCCCATCGCCGAACCGGAAAGTACGATTGCTTCCGGAACGACAACACCTTTCAGCGTCGGGGTTTCACCACCGCCCCACGCGCACCGTGCGAGATTACAGGCGTTCTTCCAGCCCTCGACAAGATCACAACACCGCTTCTCGTCGTTGAACCAGTTCGAGTCGCCGACGGCGAGGTGCATCGCTACCGAAAGAGGAAGCGCACCGAGTGTAACCATGTCATTCACGATCATCGCCACAGTATCCTGCGCGATATGGTCGTAATACGACTTGCCAGTAAGATGGTGCATCGCGTCGGCGACGAGATTCTTCGTGCCCAGTCCTTCCTCGACGTGAGCGAAGTAGCTCTTAGCCGCTTCGATGAGGTAGGCGCTCTCGCCACGGCTCATCTCGACTTCTTGAAACTCGCCGTTGTTAAGTCGTCTAATATTGCCTGCGGTCTCGCGACCTGCGAGTTGCGCCATCCGCTTAAACGGATCCATCGCGTCATAGTTTACACCGACACCAGCGTAGGTCATCTTTTCTGTCATGTTTTTTTCTCCTTCTCTATATTTTTGATTTTCAAGGTACAAATTAAACCAAATAGGCTTAGTTTCCTTTGCTATAAATTACATCAAATCAAAGAAAAAAGCAAGATTAAAACAAAAAACAGTCCGCTTTTGGCAAGACTACAACAAATGATATAAAAAAATTTTCTTTTCCTAAAACATGATTTGAGCTGACCCGCTTCGCCGGAGCTCCCGCTTCGCCCGCGAAGCGAGGCGAGTTAGCGAGGCGAGTATTTTTATCAGGTTCTTTGGCGGTTTTTAAAATCGACAGAAGACTGTTTCAATTGCTTGGTGTATACTTGTGATATCAACATTTACGAGTTGCGCAAAGCAATACAAATATGCAAAACATAAAGGAGAACAACCGAATATACTTGTCGGGGGGTGGCAATAAAAAGCAATCATTCCACCTCGACAAATTTTTTTTTGATGCGTTGCCAAAAAATGGACGCTTTTTTTATATACCTATAGCGCTCCGCGGACATAAACTTTATCCAACGGCCCATCTCTGGATAAGAAGCATTCTTGAATTACATGAGAGAACTGATATTGAATTTGAAACTGTAGATGATCTGTCAAAATGCCAATCCAATACTCTAAAAGAATTCGATGCAATTTACATAGGAGGTGGAAACACTTGGAGTTTAATTAAAGAATTAAAAGAGTCGGGATTTTCTGATATCTTGATTCAATACATTAAAGACGATGGACAAGTATATGGAGGCAGCGCTGGCGCAATCATTATGGGGAAAAGAATTGATACTCATGATGATGAAAACAAGATAGGTCTACAAGACATATCAGGATTCAATCTTCTTAATAATTTTTCAGTAGCGTGCCACTTTAAAGACGAACAAAATGACCGATTTAAAACATGGGCAATTGATAATAATTTGCCAATTGTTTGCTTACCAGAAGAAACCGGTTTGATTATAGAAAACGAAGTTGCACTATGTACTGGCACTAAACCCTGTACTATTTATTTCGCTGACGGCACAAAAAAGGAGATCAAACCCAAAGAGTCTTTTAATCTATAAAAAATGTCCCTGTCGCAATAATATGAATACTTGATGCTGGCTAAACCGCTCGCGAAACTACTTAGTGCGCCCACTAGGAATTCCTGCCTGCCGGCAGGCGGGGAACCTAGATATCCAGCTTACCCGCCTGCCTCGTTATAAATTCATGTGCCTCGGAGAGGAATCGAACCTCTATCCCCGGCTTAGAAGGCCGGTGTTCTATCCGTTGAACTACCAAGGCATTTCGGGCAGGGAAGACAGATATCCATTGTCCGCCAAAAGCTGGTTGCGCCAGCGGCGGATCGCTCGCTAAACCGCTCGCGAAACTACTTAGGGCGCCTGCTATAAAGGCACGAGATTATGCCCGTGCCTTTATTGTTGCATATTTAATAATCTCTGTTAAGTCTTAACGCCGCGGGCCTCTGTCAAAACCGCCTCGTCTATTGTCGTTTTGTCTGGGTCTGCCGCCGCGTCCGCCACGGTCGCCAAAACCGGATCCGCCGCCTCTGCTGAAACCGCCGCCTTCTTCTTTGCCCTTCTCGCCTTCCCAGTATTTCTGATTTTGTGGCAAACCTTTCATGGTTAGACTAATTCGGCCTTTTTCTTCAACCTCTTTGATTCTAACCGCTACTTCATCATTCATGTTCAAAATGTCACCGGGCTGTCCGACACGGTATGGGGCCATTTCCGAAACATGCACCATGCCGTCATTATTGCCGGGCAGAGAAACAATTACGCCAAAGTCCATAATGCGCATAACCTTGCCGACAAACTCTTCACCGGCCTTAAATTCGCGGATAATATCTTTGACCATCTGCGCGGCTTTTTCCGAAGCCTCCGCGTCAAGAGAACAGATAGAGACCAAGCCATCATCAGAAATATCAATCGTGACTCCGGTTTCTTTAATAATGCCATTAATGACCTTGCCGCCGGGTCCGATAACTTCACCAATGCGTTCCGGATCAATTTTGAAGGCCAAAATACGCGGCGCGTACTGTGAAAGCTCCGGTCGCGGCTGAGGAATTGTCTTGGTCATAACCGCGAGAATTTCTGCGCGAGCGGTCTTGGCGCGGAGCAAGGTTCCTTTTACCAAATCCATTGATAAGCCGATTGTTTTGGTGTCAAGCTGTATAGCGGTAATGCCATCAGCGGTTCCGGTAACTTTGAAATCCATGCCGCCGGCGCCGTCTTCCAGGTCTTGGAGGTCGGTTAAAATTTTCCACTGTTTCATGTCCGGCGTGCTGGCCAGTCCCATGGCAATGCCGGCCACCGGTTTTTTAATCGGCACGCCCGCGTCCATCAGCGACAGGGTTGAGCCGCAAGTAGCACCCATTGAAGATGAACCGTTTGATCCCAGCACTTCAGAAACAACTCGCACTGTGTAGGGGAAGTCTTCTTCTTTTGGCAAAACCGGCTTAATCGCTTTTTCCGCCAGAGCGCCATGACCGATGTCGCGGCGCGATGGTCCGAACATTTGCTTCACCTCTCCGACTGAATAAGGCGGAAAATTGTAATGATGCATATAGCGCTTAGTGCTCTTTCCGTCCAAATCTTCCAGCATCTGTTCATCGCCCGGGGAGCCGAGCGTTACGATGGAAAGCACCTGCGTTTCGCCGCGCATAAAGAGTCCTGAGCCGTGGGTGCGGGGCAAAATAGCGACTTCGGCTAAAAGCGGTCTGATTTCATCAAGCTTGCGGCCGTCTACGCGCTGATCGCGCTCCAAAATTCCACGAGTAACCGCCTCTTCACAGGCGGCCTCGGCAAATTCGGAAACTGCTTTTTTTGCCATTGCTTCTTCAATACTTTCGCCTAACAAATATTTTTTTAATTCATTTTTAACATTCAAAACCTGCGCCTTGCGCTCCGCTTTAAGCTCAATGGGCAACTTGCCAAAAAAGTACTTATCAGTATTTTCTTTTAACCAAGACTGCGCTTTGGCAAACACTGCTTTTTCTTCTTCGCTAAGTTCATTGCCTTGAGCTAACGCCGCGACTGTCGGCTTAAGCTCTTTTTGCATTTGTTCAATTAGAGTCAAAATCGGCTTCATTTGTTTCAGCGAGTCGTCCATGGCTTTGAACATGTCTTCTTCACTGATTTCATTGGCGCCGGACTCAAGCATGATAATGCGGTCTTTAAAACCGGCTACCGTCAAATCCAAATCACTGATTTCTTCTTGCTCTCTGGTTGGATTAAAAACCAGCTTATTTTCCACTCGGCCGACTTTGATGCCGGCAATCGGCCCTTTCCAATCAATATTGGAAATAGCCAAAACCGCGCTAGCGGCAATGAGTGACACAATTTCCGGATCATTGTCTTCATCAACAGACAGAACTGTCATAATGACCTGAATTTCACGGCGGTCTTTTTCATTGAACAACGGTCGAATCGCTCTGTCCACCATTCGTCCGGCCAGAACCGCTCCGTCTGAAGGACGTCCTTCGCGTTTAATCCAGCGCGAACCTTTGATAATACCGGCGGCGTAGAACTTTTCTTCATAGCCAACGGTTAGAGGGAAAAAATTCATTCCTTCTCTAGCCTCCTTTGACTGTACGACGGTAGCCAAAATAACAGTATCGCCATAGCGCACTGTTACTGACGCAGTTGCTTGCTGCGCTAATTTTCCTGTTGAAATAGAGAGTTGGCGGCCAACCCACTCGCAGGAATATTTTTTTTCTGCCATATTTTTCCTTTGCGTCTTGGCCGGCAAACTACAGACGAATGATATACAATCACAGTCTATCTGTCTGCTGGCCAAAACATTTATTAAATTATTATTAATTAAGTTAAAAGCTCCGGACTACAAAATCCAATCCCGCCGTGGCGGGACAAACAAATCTCAATAAATAAATACCAAACATTAAAAATTGACATTTGATTATTTGGTGTTTGAAGTTTGCTTGGAACTTGTCCCGCCACGGCGGGATTGGAGCTTAAAAATTATTTAAGATATTTCTTGTATTCACCTAAATCAGTAAAATCATCAACCTCTTCAATCAGCCGAGATGAGCAGGTTTTTTTGAAAGCCATTACTTCAACCAGACAGCCATAATGCTCTCGCAAGTACTGCACCAGCGGCAAATAATCTCCATCGCCAGTAACCAGCACTATGACATCAAGTTTGTTCGCGAGCTTAATCGCGTCAACGGTAATGCCCACGTCCCAGTCGGCTTTTTTCACGCCGTTTAAAAAAATCTGCAAATCCTTTGTCCGCACCTCAAAACCCTGCTTTGACAAAGCCTCAACAAAAGTATCTTCTTCGCCGGTTTTTGTCTTGATAGCGTACGCAATCGCTCGAATTAGCTTACGACCGGAAACAGCGACTTTTAACACCTGAGAAAAATCAACTCGGCGCTGATACAAATTCTTGGCCGAGTGATACATGTTTGAGACATCAACAAACACGCCAACGCGCTGTTCTTTGTGCTTCATCATAAAATTTCTGCTTAAAATAAGCTCTGTTCTACTCATAAAAATTAATTTTTTAAAAAATTATTCCTCGTCGCCTGAAGCTGTTTTATTTTTTTCAATTTCTTCTTCCTCTGTCGCTTCTTGGGCGATCGCCTGTTTCATCGCGTCAATTTCTTCTTGTTCTTTTCGCTGTTTTTCCTCCTCTTCTTCAACCATTTTTTTACCAATTTTTAGTTTCAAACCAATCACCAAATCCTTAAAGGAGGCTTCATCTTCTTTTTGCAGATACTTCATTAACTTGCGGCGTTCGCTCACTTTGCGCAACAAGCCGCGGCGTGAAGAGTGGTCGTGCTTGTGAACGGCCAAATGGTCGGTAAGCTGTTTGATTTCTTCAGTCAAAATCGCAATCTGAACTTGCGAAGAACCGGTGTCGTTGTCGTGAGTCCGATATTTATTTATAATTCTCTGTTTAATTTTTTTGTCCAACATACAATAAAAAATTACTACGATCCGAGAATGGGTGGTTTATCCCGCCTGTGTGGCAGGAGCAAGTCCCAATCCAAGAAGGAGCGCTAAATAAATAATATGAATCTAGCATAGCATAATGAATAGAAAAAATCAATAGAACCAATATATTTTAATATTTTTGCATAGAAATAATATTTTTAACTAATATTAAATAAAAAATAAAAAATTGATAATATTATCTTACTGTGCTACTATTACTAATATCGTTCATTATGAAGGGAGTTAACCTGCCATGACTGAAAATCAAGTAGATAATACCGATGATAGTGACTACAACAGTGGCGGATGTGAGCAGTGTAGTTATGGTGATCCTCATGATACAACTTGGCCCTGTCCTAACTGTGGTCATGACTGGTCAAAAACAGGTGGCGGATCACATTACCACGAATCATCAGGCATCCTTGGAGTCATCGGCTGCCTCGTGTACATAGCAATTGCCTTGCTCCTACTTTTCTCACTGTTTCAGTAAAACTAGAGTAAAAAATATCGTTAATCTGGAAATTACCTAATATTTCCAGATTTTTTTTTATTTTTTATTTTTTATACTAATTTTTGAGTTAAGTTAATATTCGGGAGGATGATCTTTAAATATTTCACAAATCATTTTATATCTATTTTTCTTACCCATTCCGCGATGATTCCGCAATAAGGTTTTCAAAGTGTTAAAGCTGCCGTCTAACGAATTAGTAGTATTGGGAATGTATAATTTTGGATATTTCTGATAAGTGAATAAATAGGGTAAATTTGTTTTTAAGCTTCGGTAGGCCGATCTGACTCGCTTGTGGGTATAAAACCATTTTCCGGTAATTGGATTAATAGTTTTCTCTTTTAAAAATGTTTCTTGTTTCTGATGCCAGTCATCTAATTGCTTAACAAATTTTTTTTCAGTAGTCTCTGCTAAGGTTAAGGCTATCCGCCACAACTCAACACCGGCTGGCAACTTCGGTTTACTGGTTAAGTATCGTTTGATGATGGCCACCTGATGAAAGTGGCACAGCTGAACCGGCAGACCGGAAAACACCTCTTTTACACCCCTTTTTCCGTCTAAAACCACTGCCCCGCAGTCTGCGGGGTAAAACCTGATTGCTCTAGCATTAATTTTAAATACTGGTAGTGTCCCGGGGTTTCCGTGTGAACTTCTTTCCAGACTAAATATTTTTTTAAATTTGGTTCGCGGAAAATAGTAATGCCGTACTCTCTGCCCCAGAAAACAGTATCGGCTACGATGACTACCGGCTGAGGTTTAATACTATCGTTGCAACTATTAATATTCACCTTGTCTAATTGCGCGCTGATCCACTGCCTGCACTTGCAATATTTTCTGCCTAACTGTTTTGCTGTTTGCTTGCCGTGTACGTATTCGTTCCAGAGCTTATTTTGCAATCTTAATTGGCGTCTGTTACTTTGAAACTGCCTGCCACAATTTAAACATTTATACCTTTGGACGCCTAACCTTTTTCCGTTTTTAACAACATTATTTTTGTCGCAAAAACCACACTTTTTTTATATGTCATACTTTAGATTTATAACTAATTGTAAATTATATTAACTATTTATCTAAAGTATGCCATAAATTGAGAATTTTATCCTCCCAAATATTAACTTAAGCCTAATTTTTTAAAATTAATGCTAGTATTAATTTTAAAAAAGAATTCACAGAACATAAATGTTTTTTATATTGTCTTACTTATTTTTACTGGCCACGCGAAGTATAATTTATATTTCAAAGCATATTAAAAATCACTGTTGTGAAACAACCTTTTCATTTACACCACACACATCAATTGACAAAAAACCATTAATTTGCTAATAATATTATACTGTTCTTTTTTATCTACCCTACAAAAAAAGAAAGAGAGGTGTGGCGACATGAATAGCAAGTATTACTATATAGTAATTTTACTGTTTTTACTTTGTTTTTTGTCATCTTGCGGCGGAGAAATCATCATGCATGGCCCGGAATACAACCCCGGTTTTTGGGAGATACATGGGATATTTTTCCTTTTTTTCATAAACTTCTTCCCTCGCTTGACGATACTTTTTTGCACTCCATACCCAGCTAACTTTTTGACCTTTTTGGGGTGGCTCTTTGTACCGCGCATTTTGGCGGCAATTCTAGCTACTCACTACTACTGGGACACCAACCCAATACTCTGCATTATAACATGGATAGTAGCTATTGGAACCACTGGTGCCGCTAGTGGTGGTACAGCGAAAGTTGCCAGCAAAGAATAATAATATTGCAGCAATTTTTCTCAAATCTGGAAATTACCTAATATTTCCAGATTTTTTTTATTTTTTATTTTTTATACTAATTTTTTAAAATTAACACTAGTATTAATTTTAAAAAAGAATTCACAGAACATAAATGTTTTTTATATTGTCTTACTTATTTTTACTGTCCACGCAAAATATAATTTATATTTCAATGCCTAAACTGTTATCAAGTTATGTTGCCAATAAATCCCGAGGCCTCGGGACTACGAATACCACAAATTATGTTAAAAAGGTTTTTTTCGTATTTGTATTATTTGTGATTGATTGATTGATTAATTAATTAATTAATTTGCGGGAAAGATGTTTTTCAAATATCATCCCTGATTTTCAAAAAACAAAAAAAACGGCGAGAGCCGATTTTTATACTTTATCTAAATATTTTACCCTCACACAAAATGCCTTTGACCCGCTTCGCCATAGCTATAGCGGGGCGAGCGAAGTCAGAGGTTAATACAATATGTCGTGCCGGTGGTTTACCCCATGAAATAGTGCCATAGGCAATTTCACGGGGTGAAATGCCACCGGCCACGATATCTTTGTGTGTGGGTTTACTATTTAATTTTTTCCAAATCTCCATTTATCACAATCGGCTTCATACCAATAAGTTCTTCTTTGTAATCCATTTCCGGAATGTTGTTCAAAAAATAAATTCGTTTTTTCAGATAAAAAGCAACACCAATTTCAAGAAATGTGTTTCCGCCAATATAGCCGGAAATTCCATTTTTATCATAATTCAAAATTAAAACAGCATTAGACCAAGCAACTTTGTCAAAATGAGCAATAATAGCTTTTTCCTTCAAATCCCAGATCCACCCATTATCTCCTAAGTCATTCTTTCTTTGGTTGTAAAACTCAAGAGATGGCTTCATTTTTCCATCCTCACCAGCTAATTCAATCGGTGGCACTTTAACAATATGATCTAATTTTTCTAGTTCACTCCTTACTTCATACATTTTATCAATATACGCAATACTGCCACAAATAGTAATTTTCATATTAATACTTATGTCCAGACTGCTCTAGACTTATCTTTTTAAAAGTCCACAAGAATGTGGACTTAAAATGTAAAATAGTGGACCTTAAGGGACTTGAACCCTTGACCTCTTCCGTGCCATGGAAGCGTTCTAGCCAACTGAACTAAAGGCCCATGTTTGTATTATATTATTTATTACTTTTTTTAAATATCTTCTGCCTGTTGAAGTTTTTAACTCCTTTTCTCTTTGTCTTGCTGATATTTCGTTGGGATAAAATTCTAAATATATGGGAATCCATGGTTTTTGATTTTTTGTTGATAATACTAAGCCTCTATTATGCTTAATTAATCTCTGATTAAAATTATTTGTACTTCCAACATAAGTTTGGTTATAATCTTTATTTAATAGTATGTATATTACCCACATAGATTCGTCGTTCTAGCCCGCCTCGCTGAAGCCAAGCTTCAGCTTGGCGAGGCGGGCCAACTGAACTAAAGGCCCATTTAATTTATTATATCATAATATTATTTAAGTTCAATCCCGAGTACTTGGGATATAAATCATAATACACGAAAGTCCAGAAAAATCTAGACATAAATACTAAGCAATAATCCTAAAGTCCAGATATATCTGGACTTAAGCATAAATGTTATCCACATATTTTACTATTTATACACAAAATAGTGGATAAGTTTACTTTTTAGAGTTTAAGTCCAGAGCTGCTTGGACTTTTATTTTTTAATAAATATGATAAGTCCACATATATCTGGACTTTACTACTTATTTACAATATTACATTAATAAATCTAAAATTATCAATTATAAATTAGATGTGCCCTCACCAGGAATTGAACCTAGATTTGAGACTTAGGAGATCTCCGTTCTATCCGTTGAACTATGAGGGCTTATATTATGGCGGGTCTGAAATTTATGAGCTTTTTTGTTTTTTTTACTTGTTTTAGGGGTAATTTGATTTGGTATTGACATATCCTTATTTTATGCTATACTATAGTTAGAAAACTTGAAAAGGAGAAGAAAAAATGGAAATTGCAAAAAAAATCGCAAATGGTTACATTCTAAGCATTGAAGGTAAGTGGATCTCGGCGAAAAATGGTCGGGTCACCACAGGCGGTAATATAAACATCCGTAACATGGAAGCAAGTCTCGAAACAGAGAGACTTGTGAAGTTGGCAAATCATAACAACTGTCAACCGCAAGACATGTTGCCGGAAATAATTAAAGCGGCAGAATTCATAGGGGCATATAGCGATCAATTTTGCGCTAACCCATATGAATACGGGGAGGGCGAGTGCACTCCTTCCGACGAGCACGTGAGGAATCAGTTAGCTAATGCTCGTGAAGTCGCTAGGATATGAACTTTTCAATTATCTTTTTATTTTTTTGCCGTACATGCAATTTTTGTACGGCTTTTTCTTTTCAAAAAAACCAAAAAGAGCTCAGAATTAAATAAACAAAAATTATAAACAATATTTCATCGGACGCGGCCAGATATACGTTGTTAGATAATGTGCCATCTTCAGAATTTTACCTAACTCAACAAAGCCCATCTTATTATGTTATGCGTTTATAATAATAACCCACAATTTATCTTTTGACAATGAACACAATAAGAACTAAAATATGGTTGACTAAGCAAAAATTAAATTACTTTAAAAATAAAAATATGTTCAAAAAAGAAAACCATGAAAACTACAGCGATGATGTTGAAACAATCATTGGTCC
>JAUYLZ010000025.1 GCA_030698385.1 bacterium
GAATTCCCTCGGGGAAAAACATTTTTAAAATTGATTTTTCAATTGTCATAATGATAATCGTTAGCTTAATTATGATTATCATTATACCTGCGTCAACTCAAAATTTCCAGTTTAGTCCAGCAATATTCTGTATGACCCCAATTGTGCCCCCATTGCCTTGACTGATGTCAGCTTTTTTGCTACCCTAACTACACAATCGTTTTTTAAAATTAAATAAGGAGGTTAAACTAAAATGCCTGAAAAACCGTCAGATGAAGAAATTTATAATTTTTTAAGAAATGAGTATCTGGTTGTGGGTTTTGACTGGCGCTTCTTCGTTGGTTTGCGATTTGCCGTGCTGGCGTTTTCCGCGACCCTGCTTTCCGCTTTACTTGGGGCATATCAATATGTGCTAACCACTAGAAACACCTTAACAGAGGAACAATTAATTAAACTATCTAACACCGCAATTTGGGCAATACCTGTTTTTGGTATTGCGTCGGTCTTAGCTATTTGGATTATTGAAGAACGAACTCGAACGCTCTATACCGCCTGCATGCAACGAGCTCAAATGATTGAAAAAGTATTTAAAGAAAAATCAGGCCACTTTTCGTTGCTGTCAAAAACGCAATATAAATTTCACATATTATCACATACTTGGGGTATACGGCTTATTTATTGCGGAGTTTTAATAACGTGGATTTTTTTATTTTTAGAATCATTTTACTTGTGAAAGGAGAGTTCTAATGAAAGGTTTATATGATTTAAGCAAATTTACCGAAGAAGAAAAAAAAGAACCCCAGTTTAAAGAACTAATTGAGTGGGGTGAAAAAAATGCACCTTCACCTTGGTTTGGTATGACATTTGCCTTTATTGCTTTCATTTTCTTATTGATAGCATTCTATAAAATGACTGAAAGTTTCATATTAACTATACGGGGAGGATAGAAACAAAAAACGTATATGCTCACTTATCGTTTATCGTTCATTTCAACTCGACTGTAAAAAAGTCGAGTTTTTTATCTCATTGCCATGTAGCATCTTTAGCGTCTTGCGAGTAGCGCAAACGGCAGGTAAAAACACTCCAGCCCCGCGAATATTTTTTCACCTTGAGAATCGTCAACGTACAAACCGGCAACCACCTCGCGCAGACGAGCTACCTCTTTGCGCTGCCCCGCTGTCTTCACGCTTTCTAGTGTCAAATCAATCAGCTCTAAGGCACGCTCTAATGACGTTACTTTGTACTGTGTCTTGCCCTTGGCGCTCCACGATCTCGCTCGCGCCAACTCGCTGCCAATGTTGCCTATTTGCTCGGCAAAACTCAACTCCTGCCAGCGGCCTTGAGCTAAATTTTTATGTATAAAAGGCATAGCTATTTGATTAATTTATCAACAATTATTTTTATTTTTTCTCTGATTTTTTCATTCTCAACTGACATTGATTTATTTTGTTGTTGCAGTCTGATATTTATTAGTGACTCATACTCTATCCTTTCATCGCTCGGCAAATCAGGATAAATATTTATCCCCCACAAATCACTCTGTTTGGAGCCATCCGCCAAAAGTAACGCTTCCGCGTCAGCGTGCATTTCACCGCCAACGGCCATAATTTCTTTTTCAATATCAACCACGGCTTTGACCATGTCGCCAAAGGATTCAGCCGCCATTTTTTTTACCTCTGCCAGGGATATTTGAGCTTTGACTATTTTGATTTCCATATACTTATTAATTTAAACCATTTCAAAAAACGCCTGATACGCTTTGTAGGCTTGATAAGTATCAGTCTTGGAGACAATCTCCATCGGCGCGTGCATGTTCAAAACACCCACGCCCATATCAACCACATCCAGATTTCGTTTCGCTAAAAACATGGCGATGGTGCCGCCGCCGCCCTGGTCAACCTTGCCCAGGCCGCCGGTCTGCCAGACGACTTTATTTTTGTCCAAAACTTCCCGCAACTTTTGCATATACTCAGCCGAAGCCTCCGAAGTCATGGCCTTGCCTCTGTGCCCGGTGTGTTTCTCCATAGCGACGCCGGCGCCCAAATAAGCGGCATTGCGCGGGTCATGCACTTCTTTATAATCAGGATCAAAAGCGGCCGTCACGTCCGCTGAGATGGCCTGTGATTTTTCAAAGACTTTGTAGACGTCTTTAAAGTTGGCGTTCTCTCCGGTTTTTTCCAAAACTGCGGCGATAACATTTTCCAGCCAAAACGACTGCGCGCCGGTGTTGCCTTCCGAACCGATTTCTTCGCGGTCAATCCACAGACAAACTTGCGTCCGCGCGCTTTTTTTGGCGTTAAAAATCGCCTGCATAGATGTGTAGGCGCACACCCGGTCATCCTGTCCAAAAGCGGCCAAGAGTGAACGGTCAAAGCCCAAGTCGCGCGCTTTGCTGGCGGCGACAATCTGCAGTTCCGCACTCGCAAAATCAGCTTCGATCAGGCCGTAAACAGAATTAAGATGCTCCAAAATTGCCAGTTTAATGCGCTCTTTGATGTTTTTGTCGGCAACAGGGAGTGAACCGATAACGATATTTAATTCTTCAGCCGTAACGCCTTCTTCCAGAGTTTTTTTCAGCTGTTCTCTGCCTAAGTGCGGCAGGAGATCAGAAATCATAAAAATAGGGTCTGCGTCTTTTTCGCCAATGGTAATTTCAACTTTTTTGCCATTAGCTAAAATAACTACGCCATGCAGAGCGAGCGGAATGGTCGGCCATTGGTATTTTTTGATGCCGCCGTAGTAATGAGTTTTGAAATAGGCGATGCCGGCATCCTCATACAGCGGGTTAACTTTTAAATCCAAATGCGGCGTGTCAACATGCGACATGACTAAATTAAACCCAGCAACGGCTAAGTTTTTCCCAATCACGATAAAAACCAAACTCTTGCCGCGATTCACCGCGTAAACTTTATCGCCGGTTTGCAAATTTTCACAACTTTCTAAATTTTTGAAACCATTGGCTTGCGCCAGTTCAATACCGCAAGTAACCGCTTCGCGCTCGGTTTTGGCGCTATTCAAATAATCCTTATACCCTTCGGCAAAAGTCATTATCTCTTTTTTTTCTTTATCCGTTGCCTCATCCCAGGCATTTCTTTTCGCGTTGACAAGCTTTTTTTCTAGTTGTTGGTAATTTATTTTTGGCATATGTATAATTCTAATCCACGAATGAATCCGAATACTCCGAATGTCTCGCTCCAACTTTGCTCAAATCGTTCAGAGCATTCGGATGAAAAATTCAAATTAATTCGGATTATAATTTATAAAATGATTAAGCAATTTTTCCTGCCTGCGCCTGGCCCATTCTATCAAGAGCCAAATGGGAATTTCCCGCAATTTTACTTTTTTTAATTTCATGATGGAAAAGTCTATCAAAACTAATTTAGCTTCCGGCGTTACCAAAATATTGCTCATTGCTTTATTTTTAAACGGATGCAAAAGTCCTTCCCGACCGAACAAATCAAAGGTAATCTTTAATTCTTTATTCATCCGCTGGTAACGCTCCATGATGTCATCAAACTGTTTTTTTATCAAAGTGCGGTTTAAATCTTTTTTTGTTAAAAAACGGCAAGTAATTTTTGACTGAATTTCAGCGCACCGCCGGCCGTTTTTGTACGGCAAAATAGCTGTATCCAAAATGTAGCTGTCAAAATATTTTTTACCAATATGGTAATCTTCAATTATTTTATCAACCGCTGACTTACCGGAAATAAAAACATGCAGAGAAAATTTTATCACCTGACTATCGCCATAAGCAAAAACGAGGTGTTCCCCGCCCCAGCCGATGAATTTACCGATTTTATTTTTATCGTAAGGTTTTTTCACATAGCGCATAGCGCGCAACGCGTAACAAAACGTTACGCGTTATGCGTTGCGCGTTATATATTTTCAATTTTCAACTTAATTTTTTCTCCATTAATGTTGATTTCTTTGCCTTCATTTTCTTTTTCTGCAATACTGTCACTTAATGTGTCTTTCTTAATCTCATCACCAAATTTCTTTAATACAGCCTTGATATCTTTACTTTCAGTCTGATAATAAATTATTGCTCTTTCCTGAATGGTCATGCCAGCCTCTTTGCGCGCGTTATTAATCGCCCGTGTCAGTTCGCGCTTGATGCCTTCTTGAATTAGCTCCGGAGTTAACGCTGTATTAAGTTCAACCGACAAATCACCCTCGCCTTTTTTGCAAGTAACTTTTTTTACATTTAATTCGTCTTGAATTAACTCTGTGTATTCACTTCGTAATTCATAATTCCTAATTCCTAATTCCTGCAATGGTTGCTTCACTTTAATCCCAGCCTTATCTCTTTCTGCTAATCCCATTTCAACAATCTTTCTAACCTGTTCCATGTTTGCTAGCGTCTCTTTGTCAATCCACTCCTCCCGCACCTCGGGCCAATCTTTTAAGTGTACTGATTCAACATCGGCGCCAAGCTCTTGATAAATATGTTCGGCCGTAAACGGCAGAAACGGCGCCATGATGCGCGCCAGATGATACAAGACGCGACGTAGTGTTTTGAGCGCGCGTATCTTATCTGCTTCATCATCACCTTTTAATCTTTCTCTGGAGCGACGAAGATACCAAGTTGACAAATCATTGATAAAAACCGGAATTTCACGAATGGCGTGCAGGTCGTAGTTATCCATTTTTTGCGTTACTACTTTTTTCGTTTCTTCCAGCCGCGCGGTAATCCATTTGTCTAATACATTGACTAAGTCTTTTTCTGCTAAATTCTCTATTTTTAAATCGCCTGAAAACATTTTGTAAAAAGTTAAAACATTCAACAAAATATTAAAAAATCTGGTCTGATCAACCAACTCTCTTTCAGAAAAATTCAAATCTTCAGCTTTTACAACTGCGGTGGAACAAAGATAATAGCGCAATTTATCCGCGCCGTGCTCCCGCATCACCGCCATGGGATCGGGATAGTTTTGCAGACGCTTAGCCATTTTTTTGCCATCTTCGGCCAAAACAATACCATTTACAATGACATTTTTAAACGCCGGCTTCTGCTTGATTGCCGTTGCAATAATATGTAAATAGTAAAACCAGGCGCGCGTCTGGTCCACGCCTTCAGCGATGAACTCCGCCGGGAAATTCTGTTCAAACTTTTCTTTATTCTCAAACGGATAGTGCTCCTGCGCGTACGGCATGGAGGCGGAATCAAACCAGGTGTCCAGCACGTCGGGAATGCGTTTCATTTTCGCTCCGCAACCGCATTTGAAAGTGATTTTATCAATAATATGTTTATGCAGATCATAAATTTTTTGTTCAGCCCGCATAAATTCGCCGGTACTTAAACACTCTTGTTTGGTAATAAGCGCCTCTTTCTGTAAACCGATTAAATTACCGCTGAGCGCGCGCAAAGCGTCACCATGCGAAACAATCAAAATATTTTTTCCTTCATGCTTACTATTGATTTCGCGCCAAAATTCCATCACGCGCCGCTCCACGTGTTCAATGCTTTCTCCGCCTTCCGGCGACCAAGTATAATTGCCGTACATACTACTAAGCATCTGCTGAGACGAGGCCGCTTGAGTGTCTTTGCCTTCAAAAATTCCCACGTTAATTTCATGAAGGCGCTCATCCACGACAATATCTTTTTTTAATACATCGCCGACAATCTGCGCGGTCTGGCGCGCGCGCAACATGGATGAACAAAATATTAAATCAATTTTTAAATCTTTAATCTTTTTCGCTTGTTCTTTGATATGCTTTTCACCTTTTTTTGTAAGCGGATGCGTGTTTATCTGTGAGGAAAATATATGATTGACGTTGCGTTCGGATTCACCGTGCCGCATGATAAAAAATGTATTACGATCAATTTTAACTTTTTCCAAGTCAGCCACTGACCCAAAAACTTTTACCTCTCCGCATTTCTCACATTTCCAAATCGGAATAACACTCGCCCAAAAACGCTGGCGGGAAATTGACCAGTCGCGCGCGCCTTCCAGCCACTGACCGAAACGGCCATCTTTGATATGACCCGGCATCCAGTTAATTTCTTTGGCCTGTTTCTTAGCATTGTCTTTGACAGCCGTAACTTTCACAAACCATGAAGAGGTCGCGTAATTAATCAACGGTGTGTCGCAACGCCAGCAGTGCGGGTAGCTATGCTCGTATTTTTCTTTGCTGAAAAGCAAATTATGTTTGGCTAAATATTTTATAATCTCCACGTCAGTTTTTTGCGTATCTTCAATTGGCTTAACGTGCAAGCCTTTGAAGTCAGTCACTTCATCTTTAAACGTGCCGTCCATATTAACATGCTGGACAAAGGGCAAATTTTCTTTTTGCAAAAGCGCCCAGTCATCCGCGCCAAAAGCCGGCGCCTCGTGCGCGATGCCGGTGCCGTCTTCCGCGGTCACAAAATCCGCGGCATAGACCTTCCAACCATTTTCTCTATTCTTTAAAGTTTTATCTTTACTGTAATAATCAAAGGGCGGTTTATATTTTTTACCTACCAAATCTTTACCTTTTACCTCAATCTTTTGTTCAATCTCATAATATCCTTGGTTACCTTCAATTCCTACTTTAAATTGATTCAATGGATAATGAGAAAAACTTTTCATGTATTCCCACCTATCTTTGGCTAATATAAAATTATCAATGGTATTGTTTTTTGTATTCTTCGCTTTAATAATTAAATAATCAAAACTTTCTCCCACCGCTAGCGCCACATTGCCCGGCAAAGTCCACGGCGTAGTGGTCCACGCTAAAATATAAGTCTTATCGTCCGTTACAAAATCCCCGATTTTTTGTCCGGGTTCCAGCTGAAACTTTACCGTAACCGCCAAATCTTTCACCTCTTTGTACCCTTCCGCCACCTCCATCTGCGACAAGGTCGTTTCACAGCGCGGGCAGATATGCATGGAGCGGTAGCCTTCATAAACCAAACCTTTGTCCCAAAGCTGTTTAAATACCCACCAGATGCTTTCCATATAGTCGCGATCCATGGTCTTGTACGCATTTTCCATATCCGCCCAGCGGCCGAGTCGGCGAATGACTTTTTGCCACTCATCAACGTAGGTCAGTACTTTTGAGCGGCAGGTCTCGTTGAATTTTTCTATTCCCAACTTTTCAATGTCTTTTTTACTTTTAAACCCAAGTTCTTTTTCCACGATATTTTCAATCGGCAGGCCGTGACAATCCCAGCCCCATTTTCGTTCAACTCTGCATCCTTTCATCGTCCAATAGCGCGGCACCACGTCTTTCATAATGCTCGCGACAATATGTCCATAATGCGGCGTGCCAGTGGCAAACGGCGGCCCGTCATAAAAAACGTACTCTTTACTTCCCCCTGCCTGACTAGGAGAGGAGTTGTGGCCTGCCTGCCGGCGAGGCAGGGGCGAGGTAACACTTTTTGCAAAAATGTTATTTTTTTCCCAAAACGACAAAATCTCCTCTTCCATCGCCGGAAAAGGCTTGCCCCGCTCCTGCTTGGGGTGGAGATTGTCGCTACCTTGTTTTTTATCTCTTTTATTTGCCATAACTATTTTTAATCTTAACGAAACCAAGACTTTTTGTCAAAAATGCGAAGCGATCTAACCGCCAAACTTGCGATTAGGCCGCAGAACAACTTTTTGCTATTTAAAAAGATTTAACTGTTTTTTAATAAAAAAAAGCGGAAGTTAACGTTCCGCTTCAGATAGATTTCCTTCTCAACTCTCAATTCATATGTTCTTTTACTTCTCTAGTAATGTAATTAAATAATTTTTCCGAAGCATTAAACGCCCGCGCCTCTCTTTTGATGTCGCTTTCTCTTAAAATATGGCGATTGATACTTTCTTTTAAATGTTTTCTGAAATCAACGCCATTATCACCTCGAATAATTTCTTTCACCGTATCAATACCGGTAATCATCTCGGAAATTTTTTCACCATTACTATGAATGATAATTATCGGAATCATCGCCATTTCGGCCATCTCGGCCTCGGCGCCGACACCGTGAGCCTTATAATCAGTAACCACTATCATTACCTTTGCGGTCAGCGCCACTCGTTTCAGACGCTCCTGAATTATTTTGGGGTCAATGATCCCTTTCTTTTTTTCTTCACTGTTTCCGTCATAGGGAAAAAAACAAGTCAGACCAAGCTCTTTTACAACCGAAATAATATTATCCTTGGCGAAGTCTCTGATTTGTTTACGCTCCTCCTCGTTGCGTCCGGTAAACGCGAGACTAATGTAGACATCAAGAATTGGTGTGTCTAAAGGTATTTGTTTCAAGGTACAAATCCTCCTTAGATTTTTTTTATTTAAATTATAACTAATTATAATTTATCATTATCTATAGCTTGGCGTATTTTCTTCATTAAGTCAAGGTAGAACTCTAAGTTATTAAGACTTGCCAGACGGTAACCCAATGACTCTTGAATTTTTAATAAATGGTGCAAGTACGCCTTGGAATGTTCGCGCAGTTCGGGAATGTTTGAATGTTCGTTAATCGGCGAGAGATCTTGCTTGAATTTCGCATTAGTAATATTTATCGTGTTATAAAAATTTTGGGAATTTAAAAAATTGGATTTAGAGTTTGTTTTCCAAAAGAAAAGCTTGCCGTGCCTTCCTTCTCGCGTGGGAATAACACAATCAAACATATCCCAGCCCATTCGCGCGCAACGCGCAATATCTTCCGGCAGGCCAATGCCAAGGCCAAAGCGCAGTTTATCTGCCGGAATTTGTTCAGCCGTGTGTTGTAAAACCGCAGCTAAAAATTTACCGTCGCCATCCACCGGCCGCGCGCCATAGCCGTAACCGTCAAACCCCTGTCCGCCCGGGGAGGAAATTTTTATCAGTTCTTCGGCGCACCATTTCCGCATGGCCAAATCAGTTCCACCCTGAATCACGCCAAAAAGCATCGGCTTATTATTATCTAAATTTCTCTTTCTAATCTGCCGGTCGTATTCTTGCCTGCAACGCTTTGCCCAACTGACCGTACGCTTAATAGAAAGCCGCATTTTTTCGGCGCTCAAACTATTTGGCGGGCAGTCATCAAGGCAAACAATCATATCCGCGCCCAGGTCAAACTGAATTTGAATTGATTTTTCCGGCGTAAACTCGTGGCGCGAACCGTCCAAGGGAGATTTAAAGATAACTTTTTCATCGGTGATTTTGCCAAATGAACTATTTTTATGAATCAATGAATAAACCTGATAACCGCCGCTGTCTGAAAGCAATGGCTTTGGCCAGTTCATAAAATGATGCGCGCCTTGGCTTTTTTTCATTAAATCAATTCCCGGTTGTAGGTAAAGGTGATAGGTATTGATAACCATGGCCGGCAAACCAAGCATTTTCAGATCATTCATGCTTAGCCCTTTTACCGCCGCTCGCGTCGCGTCCGGCATAAAAAATGGCGTCTGTATCTTGCCATGCGCTGTGGTAATAACGCCTAATCGCGCTTGGGATAGTTTAGATTGTTTAATGATGCGAAAATTTTTCATATTTTTTCATACTAAATAATCAGCATGGCATCGCCATAGGAAAAAAACCGATATTTTTCTTCTTGGGCGCAACGATATATTTTTTTTAACTCTGTAATTCCATTCCGCGCTCCCTGAGGCTGTAAAAAAGCTGACACCAGCATAAGCAGTGTTGAACGCGGCAGGTGAAAATTGGTAATTAGACCATCTACAATTCTAAAATTATACCCCGGATATATAAATATATCAACATCTTCACTTAAACTTTTATTATTTTTTTTATTTAAATTTTTGGCAACAACCGCTTCCAAAACTCTGACGCTTGTTGTACCAACCGCTATTATTCTTCGGTTTTCTTTTTTTGCTCTAATAATATTTTTCAGCGTCCGCGCGTCCACCTCAACATGTTCAGAGTGCATCTGGTGTTTTTTTATATCACTCACTCTGACCGGCTGAAACGTCCCCAGGCCGACATGAAGAGTAACATACTCAATTTGCACGCCTTTTCGTTTTAATTTATGCAAAATACTTTTGGTAAAATGCAGACCGGCGGTCGGCGCGGCGACTGAACCAAACTTTTTATCATCAGCATAAACTGTTTGGTAACGGTTTTTATCACTACGATTTTTTTGCGCGCGCTTAATGTAGGGCGGCAAAGGCGTCAAACCGGTGTAATTTATAAACTCGGTTAATTTTTTGCCGGAAATATTAAATTTTATTTTAAAATTAGCTCCGGCGGGCGCAACCACGCCTCGCACCTTTTTAGCAAAATTAATCTCTAGCCTGTTTTTATTGCCCTTGGCTCTAACTAAGCACTCCCACTCGCGCTGATTTATTTTTTTCAATAAAAAAACCTCTGCCTTGCCGCCGGTTATTTTGTTGCCCAGTAAACGCGCCGCCAGCACTTTTGAATTATTCATAACTATCACGTCTCCAGAGCTAAAATAATCAGCAATATCTTTAAAAAATCTATGTTGAATATTGCTATTGGCGCATGAGTAAACCAATAAGCGCGAATGATCGCGCCGCTGAGCCGGTTTCTGAGCGATTAATGAAATGTCTAATTTGTAGTCAAAATCTTTTATATCCATACTTATCCAAAATAAAAATGCCTGCCAAACCTAGCAGACAAGCGTGCTTAAGAAAAATTTGATTTTTTCCATAAATTTAATTCTCCCCTATTGCCTCAACCGGGCAGACTTGGATCGCTTCTTTGACTGAGTCAGTTATTTGCGCGCCTTTAATCACCTCTGAGCGGTGATTGATGTCATTGAGCTTAAAAGCATCCGGCGCGATAGACGCGCAAAGGTTGCAGCCGATGCACTTGTTGTTGTCTACTCTTAGAGCCATATTTTAATCAACTGTCAGGCCGACATGCTTGCCGCTAAGAATAAGTTCCGCGTTTTCCAAAAGCTGCTTCGGCGTAATGTCGGACTTTACCAAAAATCCGTCAGCGCCGATATCCACCGCGCGCCTAATATCAGAGTCCTGATTCAAGTTGGTCAGCGCGTAGGTTGGAATTTCTTTAGTTGTCTCGAAATGTTTTAGTTGTTCAAGAACATTAAAACCATCAATATGCCCGCCCTCAAGCTTGTTGGCCAGAATTAAATCCACCAGTATCAAGTCTGGTTGATTTTTTTTCGCCATATTAATTCCTATTTCTCCGGTTGCAGCGCCAAAAAAATCGTACCCGGCGGTTTCAAACTTAGTTTTGTACATATCCAGCAAAGTCTTCTCATCTTCAATAATCAGAACGCTTTTTACTTTATCACTCATATGTTTATTTTTTTAAAATTCTTAAACTCGCGACCTTTTAATTATAAAGAATGTTATATTAATAATACCAGATAATTTGAATTTGTCAAAAAAGTAGGCTCTATTGTTATTTAAAAATAGAAATCGGACTGTCTTAAAATAGAAATCGGACTTTTTTAGTA
>JAUYLZ010000034.1 GCA_030698385.1 bacterium
TTTTGGATTTAAAAATTGCCTACAAATTTGCGGAAAAATCCCATGCCGAGGGGCTTTGCGCCGTGGCAACTTCTTACGATTTTTCTGAAAGTACAATTTGGCGGAGAGGGTGGGATTCGAACCCACGGGACCCGTTAAGGCCCAACGGTTTTCAAGACCGTCACATTCGACCGCTCTGTCACCTCTCCATAATGGACATATTAGTTTTTCCGCTCATACCGCTGCGCGGTTGAGCGGACCCGCTCGCGCAGACGAGCGGGCAAGACCGTCACATTCGACCGCTCTGTCACCTCTCCCTACTTTTATACTAAAATTGTGCACCCGACAGGAATCGAACCTGTATTACAAGCTCCGCAAGCTTGCGTCCTATCCGTTGAACGACGAGTGCGATTTAACTCTAATTTATTGATTTTAAATAAGCATCCGTTGTCCGCCAAAAGCTGGCTTTGCCAGCGGCGGATCACTCACTAACGTTCGTGAAACGACGAGTGCGATTTAACTCTAATTTATTGATTTTAAATAAGCATCCGTTGTCCGCCAAAAGCTGGCTTTGCCAGCGGCGGATCACTCACTAACGTTCGTGAAACGACGAGTGCAATTTAATTTTGACAAGTGCGATTTAATATCTAAACTGAAAAACAGGGCTCACACCCTGTTTTTGGGCTCATTTATTATAATATAAAATCAAATTTTTAACAAGCGACTAAGATTTTCTGATAAAGGCTCGCCTTCTCTATCCAAGTCTTCCTGAAGGTAGTTTAGCAAAACCTCACGAATTTTCAAGGGATTCATATCATCTATATATATGGAAATACGAGGCTTTAACACATTATTATACTCAAAATAAAGCCTTTTGATATTCTGACGCGGTTTATACACAATTGAAAAATTACGTAAATCATCATAATCAATGAACTTATTGCCCAAAATCAGGCCTTCATCGACAATTGAAAAATCAATTTTTTCATCCTCGCGGTTATCAAGCAAAATTACTATCGCCGCCCCCAATACCACAATCACTGCCAGTAAAAAATTGTCGGTAAAATATGATAATCCCAGCAAAATTAGCACAATAAATGATGAAGCAATATACCAAAGCCGACCGCGCGCATGTCTGTCAAACAAAGCTACCGGCCAGCTTAATACCACCGCTAATTCATCTAAATTGTTGTTATTTTTTGCCATAGAAAAATATATCTTTATATTAATAATTATATCATAATTAAATAATTAGGTAAAAAAATTAATTCTTGGCGACGACCAGTCCCCAAATTTCGCCGGCGCCGGCTTTTTTCAAAACGCTGGCGCACTCATCCAGCGTCGCTCCGGTGGTGAGAACATCATCTACTAACATAATATTTTTACTTTTTAAATCACCGCCTTGCCAGACAAAGCTTTTTTTGATATTTTGCCGGCGCTGGGTTTCATTTAGCTCTGCCTGTGAGGTTGTGTATTTTACGCGCTTTAAATCATGATCATTTATCCGCAAGTGATAATGCTGAGCAAAATTTTCCGCTAAAACTCGCGCTTGGTTAAAGCCGCGCCACCGTTCCCGCCGCCGATGCAACGGCACCGGAATAACCAAAACCTCTTTGAAATGACGCAAAATTTTTGGCGCGTCAACACCACGCGCCTGATTAAGCCAAGCGGCTCTTTGAGATTTTTTCAACAGCTCATCCAGATAAAAAACCATAATTTTTACAAGTTCTGAATTTAGACTAGAGACAAATCTGTATTTGAATGTTTTGATTAATTTTTTGACCAATTCATCACTGTAAGAGGCAGAAATAAAAGCGCCGCGCAGGGAGTAATTTTTTTGGCAATTGGCGCAGTACTCGCCAAAAGTTGTCTCCGCTCGGCAAGCCGGACAGTGCGGATCAACATTAATTTGAATTTTTTTGGCGCACGTTTCACAAAGCCACCGGCCTTCTTTTTTACAATTCAGACACTCAATTGGAAAAATAATATCAATAGCTTTTTGGCAGGCGGTTTTTATTTTTTTGATAATTTTTTTCATAAAAAATTAAGACGCTTTAACAAGCGCCTCCAAGACTGTATGAGATGGGTACAAAACTATTTTTAAAACTCTAATTAACCCAGCTTACCCAATCAACCTTCCAAATTCCACCTTCTTTTTTCATGCGCACCGTTGCGTCTTGCTGAAATTTGCGCGTATTCGCGCTCGTGCCAATCGCTTCGGCGCGCTGGGTTTTTACCAAAAACTCCGCTTCTCCCAATGCTTCTTGATAATTAACAACCTCAACCACCACCGCTTTTGTCGTAATGCCATAGTAGATGTTGGTGTCCGCTTGATTTGTATTGGCAATATAGTTAGCCATCCATGCCTGAAGCGAATTCGACATAAAAAGATTTAATTCGCGCAAGTTGGAAAAACCGGATTGGTTGGAGTAACTGCCATAACGCTCGACAAATGACGAGGCGATGTGGCGCAAATCTTCTTTGGTCGTGTCGCGGGGCGGCGACGGCTGGCGCGGCAGATCAGGAGCGGTTGTGATTCCATCAGAGGTTGCCGGCAGCTGATTAGACTCATTAACCGTTGGCGTTGCTTCGGGAACAACTGGCGCAACCGGCGCCAAAAACATAAAATAAATCAGGCCGACGAGAATTATTAAGGCCAAAATAATAACTAAAATTGCAATAAGTCTTTTTCTTGACATTTAAATATTTCGTAAATTAGCGGTCATTTTTTTTTCGCTATTACTCTCATCACTACCGCTCGCGTTGCCAGTCGGCTCGGCCTGGTAGCTATTTTGCCTGGCGGCCATTTGTTCTTCAAACTCTTTTTTCGCCTCCTCAATCTCAAGCAACTGCCGCGGATCCGAGGTGATCAGCTGGTCTTCGGTATACGACGCGACAATATTTATGGCCGCGTGCTTGCTGCCGGCGAAAAAGATACCCTCGCCAACACCGCTTTCCAAAAGCAAATACTTCTCTCCTTCGGTTAAGGCGAAAGTTTTCTGAATCAGATCAATCGCCGACGGCGACTGGCGCAGAAGCATCTGCAACGCTGAATTATTCACAATTGCCTGCCCGTACGGAGATATCAAAAAGTCATTTACATCCTGAGTAATAGTGGTAACGCCCAGATAATACTTGCGACAGCGCTTAACCAGCGCGTAGATGAATTTGGCTGAATCTTCATGCTGCATCAGCCACCACGCCTCATCAATAACCAAAATTCTTTTTTTCAACTCAGAGCGAACAATATTCCAAATATAGCTAACTATCGTGTAAATAGCCATTGGACGCAATTCATCTTCCAGATCGCGAACTGAAAAACAGACCAATTGATTATTCATTTTAACAGTTGTCGGTGAATTAAGCAAGCCGGCAAATGTTCCCAAGGTGTATTTCTTCAGCCGCTGAGATAAGTCCGCGCCGCCTTCCATGCCGCTTAAAATTTCCTGAAAATCCTCCATAATCGGCATCTCCACCCGCGCCAAGTCAGCGTCGGCGGTGATGTCTTTTTTGGCGTAAGTTTCTAGCAGCGCCCGGTCAATAATTGAATCTTCCTGCGGTGAAATTTTGCCCAGCATTAAACGAGCCAAGCCTTTTACCGAAATTACCGCGCTGCGAATAATGTCTTCGGGGCGCGCGTTGTCGCTGACAGAAGCCGGCAGGTCAAACGGGTTGATTTTGTTTTCAGATGACAGCGATATATTTATGTATGTGCCGCCGACAGCATCGCAAAGATGCTTGTACTCTTTTTCCGGATCAATAATGATAACTTCCGCGCCCATCATCAAACTGCGCAAAACTTCGAGCTTGATAGCGTAGCTTTTGCCGGCGCCGGATGTCGCGAAGACAACGCTGTTGGCGTTCTGCAGGGAAAAACGGTCAAACAAAATCAAGCTGTTATTGTGCCGATTAATCCCGTACAAAATACCGTTGTCGGTTGTCAAATCGCTGGAGATAAACGGAAATGAAGCCGCGGCCGGCGAGGAATTCATATTAAAAGTTATCATCATCTCATCATTATTCAAAGGTAACGTGGAATTAAATCCTTGTTCAGCCTGATAAAAAACTTTCTTTGAATAAATCAGACGCGAACCGATGATGTTTTCGATAACTTCGGTGAACTTGTCCAGCTCCTCTTCATTGTCAGAATAAATAGTTACGTACAAGGCAAACTGAAAAAAACGCTCAGTCCCCTGAGTCAACGCGTCGCGCAGAGCTTCGGCGTCGCGCAGAGCGGTTTCTCGTATCGGATCGCGAGCCGCGCCTTTTTCCGCGTCTGAGATAATTTGCGCCTCCAGATTTCCGACTTTTTTCTTAAGTTCTTTCAGTACCACCGCGCTTTTGACCGGATAAAAAAACATTGCCACATCAAAGGTTTCATTGAGATTAACAATCGGCGCAAACCAACCGACGCTGATATAGCGCGGGTAATTCATCACAAACAAGGTGCGGACAAATTTTTCAGAGAGGCGAAGATAGGTCGGTTTGACCTCAAACGATGCCGGCGCGATAATATCGCGAATTGATATCTCCCCGCGGCGAAAAGCCTTCTCCTCCTCAATCGCGGCTTCAACCTCCTCAACTTTTGGCCCGGCTTTTATTTGCGCCGCGGCGATTTCATCCACCGTCATATCAAGCGCCTTGGGTATTTTTTTATTTAAGTCTTTGGGATTAAACATTTTTTTATGGTTATTGCTCCATTAATTTATTAACATCGACTAGTTTTTCATTGGTTGAGGTCTCCGGATTGTAGGTATTGTACAAAAGCTCAATAATACTCTGCGTATCAAGCATCGCGCTTTGCAGGCCCATGCCCTGCAGGGCGCTAGCTATATGTTCAACGCGGCTGATTAAAATTTTTCGGCGTTCCTGGAATTTCGCGTCATTGATCATAATTGTTGCCAGTGGTTTAAACACACTAAGCAATCTGGAAAAAAATCCCTGTTTTTTATTAACCAGCGGATTGTAAGACACAACAATATAAAATCGCTTATTCATTATCTTTCCCAGAGAAATCAGCTCTTTGATATAACTAAGATATTCAGCCGTTTGTATGCGCAGCAGCGGATTGGTCTGCTCTTTGCGTCGTTTTTCCAAATCCACCAGATAAGAATCAATTTTGAATTCGCGCGACTGTATTACAATCTGCAGGGGATGCTCCAAGTTGTTAAGAAAACTAACGTAAGCCGCGATGATCGCGTTTTGTTCGTCTTCTGACTTTAGAGAAAAATTCAACGATGAAACCAGTAAAATCGCGCGCAAAGTCGCGTCTTTCATAATCAAAACATTATCCCTGATTTCAGAAACATCCAGATATTTTTGGGTCGTCGCGCTAATTTTACGATTGACTAGTTTATTGTTTTTCTCTGGCATAAATTATTTTATATTTAGATTGTCAGCAATTTCAATATTTTCATCGCCGCCGCCATAAGCTCCGCCGGTGTCAACAATCAATGAAATTTCGGAAAGCTTTGACCTGGCGTAAATCGGTTTGTGGGCAATTTCATTTTTTTTAACTGCCCGAGGTTTTTTATCGCTTAAATCATCCTTGGTCTTGGAAAGCTTGTTGTTCCAGACGCGCACTTTCGGTTTTTTCATAGTCTGTATCACGTTAACCACGAAGAAATGAAAAGGCCGGCCATTGATCTTCACAAAAGACAAAACTCCGCCCAGACCGAAAGCTATCACTGTCGCGAAGATAAAAAAACCAAAGGGAAACAAGGCGTAAGCAATCCCCGAACACATAGCGCTGAACAAAAGTATCACAAACTGCCTGGCGGTTATCGGGCCGATAACTTTGTCTTCAACATCAATAAATTGTGGCACGTTGAATTGTTGCATGTTTTAATTTTGAAATTGGAAATTATTAAATCTGCAGTTGCCGATTAAGATCAAGAATTGAATTAAACTGCTCGTAGGTTAAAATGTTTTGTTTGGCCTGCGCTTTTTCACTAATAATCGCGTCCATTGGCTTATGGCTCACCAGACTTTCCTGCCCCAGCGCCAAATACATTTTGTAAACCGGCGAGGTGCGCCAAGCATTGATTCCCTGCTGGCGCTTGGTCATGCTTTCTTCTTCCAGCAGGTCTATTTTTTGTTTGATCTTGTTCACAATAATCTCCGGCGACTCGCCTAAACGCGTGAATTTGTTCAAGTCCAAGTTTGCCAGCTCCTCAATCGGACCCTGCAAACGAGACGGCTTTTGTTTGATGATGTCACTCATACGCTGTTTGTCATTCGGCTCAACCTCCTGCCTGCTGATACGAACCGGCTCTCTGGCAAGCTTCTGCGGTTTCGGCGGCTGAACTGCCGGCGCCGGCTGGCTCTCAATTTTTTTCACATCTTCCATATCAAACTGAAAAGAAGGCTTTTGGCGAGCCTGAATTTTTGTTTGGACTTCAGATTTGGCGCCGGGCGCAACTTTTTGCGCGACCGGCGGCAATGGCGCCAGCTGTTTTATTGCAGAAACTTTGCCAAAACCAGCCAAAGGATTTTTCGGCAGCTTGATTTTACCCAACGCTTTTTTCATAACCGATGTTTTTTGGCCGGCGGTCTTGCCTGCCGGAAAATCCAGTTTCGGCACAGTCTTAACAGCCGGCGTGTTTTCTTTCGCAGTTTTGTCAAACTTATATTCAACATCCCTGATTTGGTCAATGCCAATAATCGGTTGCGGGCGCGCTTCAATAAACTTTGGCGAAAAACCGCGGCTTTGCTTCAGCCGAGCGATAATTTTACCGGCGCGCTCCTCATCCAGACCCAAACCGCCGGACACTTTGTTCTTCATGAGCGTCTCGCGCGTGTCAATATCATCGCGAATCCCTTTGAGAAAAATGGTGGCGATAATTTTTAAACGGTTGGCCATTTCTTCATCGTCGTCGGCAATACCGGCCAAAGAAATCAATTCTTCGCTCAAAGCCTCTTTTTCCGGCTGAGTCATCTGCAGCTGGCCGCCGGGAGTGGTAATGATTTCACCTCTTACGTAAGGCGGTTCATCGGCCTCATTTTCAGTCTGAATTTTTTTCACGCCTTGGTCGATTTCTTCTATAACCTCAACTTGATTTCCTGGCTGGTTCACCGCCTCCCGCACAACTTTGTCTTCTTTTCTCAGGTCATTAATATCCAGTTCGGCTTTTGGCTCCACATTAAGCGTCATCTGCGCTGACGCCGCGGCGGCTTCTTCGCTGTTAATTTCCAGATATGGCGCGACTTTGGCAAAAAGATTTTCTTTCAGCTCCGCTCGCAAAGCGTCTGCCTGTTCAGGGCTCAAATTATGCTCGCGCGCAAAATAATTTGCCACTCCCGACCAAGGAATTTCTTTGACCATTATTTTGATAATGTCGGCGTCAAGGGCAATGCCGTATTTTTTCTCCAGTTCATTGATGGTCTGGATTGCCGTCGGCGAAGCAGCCGCTTGCTGCAGTTCTTTGGAAAGTTTTTTGAATTTTTCTAAATATTGAAACATCTGCTTAATTTTGAAATTTATCCCGCCATGGCGGGATTGCAATTTGCAATTTGAAATCTGAAATTTGCAATTTAGAAATTCATCTATTATTTTTTCGGGCGGTATTGCTTGAAGAAATCATAATCGCTAATATTTCTTTGCTTTCGTCTATTAATGGTTCAACCAACTCTTTTTTTAATAATTTACTGTCAATAATAACCTCTAGCCAAAATGCCGATTCATCCGCCTCTTCAATTACTATACCTAATTTTGAAATAAATTCCGCCGTTGATCTGGCTCTACAAACTGCGCGGTAATTAGCTCCAACGGATGTTCCGCAACGAATGAGCTGGTTTCCCACCGCACGGCCAGTTTGTGTTTTTGGCAACGCATCAACTAATCTAATAATCCGTAAAGCATATTGCTTTGTCCTTTCTTTCAAATCTTCTTTATTCATAAAATTTAAATTATCATTTTGCAATTTGTCCCGCCATGGCGGGATTGAAATCTGAAATTTAGCAATTTAGTTACTTATCATTTTGCAATTTAAAATCTGAAATCTGAAATTTAGCAATTTCTTCCTCTATCGCCCGCCGCTCCAAGCTATTCTCCGGATAATCTTTGGCTAATTCCCGCAGTTCTTCCAGTGAGTTTTCTTCGGAAATTTGCTTTTTTACTCTGTTTAAAACCTCCTCCCGCTCAATAGGAATTATCTCCCAGCTCGCTTCATCAGCCGGCATGCTCTCGGGAAAAAAAGCCAGATTGCGGTACAATAACAGCAATTTGCGCACCAGCATTCGCTCTTCTTCTTCCAGATTTCTGGTATTGGGCGAGTCGGTAATATAAGTTGACAAGGCGACATTATCAAACATTTCCGCGCCATTTTTATAAACAAAATCTTTTAGCCAATTGGCAATTGTCGGCTTTGTCGGCTTGTTATTTAAAATAAACTCCGAGTGAGTGAGTTTTTCGTCATTAACTAAAATTAAATTAATAAATTCCTGTTTCACCTTGTGTTCTTCAACAATTAAATCAATTATTTCATTATTTATCTCTTCAACAAATTCGTTTGAGTCATTTAGCAATAAAAGCGAAACAAGATGTTCTGTAAAAACTTCATTTAGTCTTTTCTTTTTTTCCACTAATGAGAGCTCTGTAACGGGTGCCCCCAAGTCTGTAGATTGCTTTTGCGGCTCTGGAGGAAATTCATCAGGCTCAATATCTTTTGCGTATTGCTCTTGTTCTTTTTTTAACTCTTCCATCTCTTTAGCAACGATTTCTTTGTATTCATCTACATTGCTTCCTTGATTAGCAATATACTTTTTGATTTCATTATTAAAATAATTATCAGCAATCAAAAGCTTCATACCAGCTATATCTAATGCTAATTTTTTTGCTTTTTGTTCGTCAAAATTAAGATTACTCTGTAATTTTTTTATCAATTTATCAACGGAAATCTCTTTTATATAAATATCATTCACTAGACGCATCATATTCAAACCTTGTTCAGCACTAAGCTTGTATTTGTCTGTAATTTTTTGGTTAATTTGTGCGCCAAAGGCAGACAATAATATATCTTGTATGTCTTGAGGCAACTTTTTCACTTCAGATAAGTAGTCCATAGATAATTATTTCAATAATCAAAGTTATAATAATTTAAACTTACCTACATTTTAGGTTGATTCTGGATCTATCTTTTTAATATTTGCTAAAGTATTATTCCCCGCGATCTGGCTTGAGTATTTAGATGGTGCGTGTTTTTCAATACTGCCGATTGAACGAGCGATAAATTCCGGAGAATATCCGGTACGCTGCATAGATGCAAGTTTACTGCCATCTATGCCGTCAGCAATGGCCTGCTCAACCGCTTTGACAGCTGTTTCAGCCTCGGCAGCGGTTGCTAACCCAAAATCCTTTTGCACCTTACTAATTTTTAAGTTGTCAATCTTGAAATTATCCAGCCAAGCGCCCTTAGCTGTTTCAAAAAACTTTGTCGCGGCCTCTTTTGATGTATTATCAAAGTTAAATGCGCCGCTTTTCGTGCTGTTGTTGAATGCGGCTGTAACATCACCCTGTAAACGCGCGACCAGCTTAGCAAAAGGATTTATTTCACCGGTTCCAGAATCATACAATTTACCACCTGCATCCAAATCAACATTTCTAGCGGCCAATGCTCCTTGTTGCATGCTTTCACTAGTGCGACTGTCTCTTTTGCTAGCTGTTTCCATTTTGGACGCGAAGCCGTTTTTGTAATGCTCCTTGAGAGCTCTAAGCACATATTCGTTGCTATAAGCGGAGTGATGCATATTGCCACCATCAATAGCCCCGTCATCAATCCTTGACCTAAATTCTTGTTTACCTTTTTCAGTGCTGACATCATAATTCAAATGCGCGAATTTTTTATCAATTGTATCATCAAATTGTTTGAGCAACACAGAGTCTTTACCTATTAGCCTCTTTGCCTCTGCTACTTGGCTGGCGTCGGTAAATCCTTCCTTAACCGCCAAAGTCATAGCTGCTGCCAATTTTTTGGTCTGCGAAGCCGAACTGCTGATCAAAACTTGTCTGAGCTGAGCATTAGACGTGCCTGCGTCAGATATCTTCTTTTGCTCTTTTTCTATACGTTCTTGATTAGCCCGATTGCTCACACCCTTGGCGTTCATTGTGCCTCTAGCCCAACCAGCTATCAAAGCCGCTTGAGTACCCCCCATTGTCTTAATTCTGTTTCCACTGCTATCAGTAGCCCATTTTTGCTCTTTATTATCATAGTAATATTTATCTTTTATTTCTTTATATTCCTTGCCCGTAGCATCTTTATAAACACCTGTCTGTCTAGCTTCCAAACGACGATCGCGTATATCTTTTCTTTCTATTATTTGTTTTTGACTCAGCCCTATCAAACCTAAACCAGCATCTGTTCCTTGTCGGAGCCAACTTTTTGTGGCATTGGTTGCTCTACCCAATGATGCTCCATACAAAGCCGTCCCTGCTCCAGCCGCAACGGTTGCCACCGGCCTTCCTACTTTTTGCCAAGCGAATTTTCCAGTTCCTTTTGTTCCTCGCCAGGCCAGTCCTCTCCCTTTTTGGATGGAGCCAATAGCCTTGCCGGCTACTCCACCGGCCGCGCCGCCGATTTGCTGTGAAATAATCAGACCGCCCATCAGCATACCGATAACAATGATAAATTTCATGATATTTTCCGAGGAGCCGGCCTCAACAACAGTCGCGCCTAATTTCGCCCCGATAGTACTGTTGGGCGCTGTTTGCTGTACACTCCTCTTGTGTTCAGGATCGGTAAAAAAATTAGCGCCATCAACCTTGTCCAGCGTCGAGAATGACAACCAGATAAAAAACGCCAGCACCGGCCCGATAATTACCGTCGAAGTAAACCCGGACCACCACTGGCTGGCATACTTCTGGCCGGAAGGAAAAGCCGACATTAGGTAGGCTAAAGGCGAAAGTATAACGTATATCCAAAGCATCACCATGCGGTATATTAAAACTATCGCCAAAGTTGCCACCGCGACTAGCGAAATTGCTAGAAATATCGCGCCAAGTATAAATCCGCTGGCGACATCAAGCAACTGAACCCAGTCTTTTTCGGTAACTTGTTCAATTGAAAGAAAACTTTCAACACCCAAAATAGAAACCAGATTGCCTTTGCCGATTTGGTAAAATCCATTCACAAAAAACAACATTATCACCTGCGCCGCGTCGATAATCAGGCCACAAATAGTTTTTGAAAAGTTTATCAATACGGCCATGATAATTAGCTTTGGCAAGGTGCGGTTCATTTCATAGCTGGGAATGCGCAAAATGGTGGCAAAAGCAATCACCAGTAAAATCAAGACAAAAAACATGTTCGCGATATCGCGCACGACCACCCAGCCGATTTCCACCGGCGCTTCTTTGATAAAATTATTATACTGGGAAATTTCTACCAATATATCTATAAATACCGTCAAAAGTCCACCCAAAAGCTTTACAATTATCTGCAAAAACCAGCCTAATGCCAGCGGCACCCAGTTAAGCGGATTAAGATAGTCCGCAAAGCTAAGACCTTCATCGTTTGCCGCCTTTGCCCCTGCCTTAGCTGCTGCTTCTATACCCTCAATACTACCTGAATAACCTTGCGCATTAACAACATCTACAATAACAAAGTCTGTGACAATAAAAATTACAAAAAATAGAAATACTGAAACAAATATTACTTTTTTGTGTCTGTTAATTTTCTGAAAAAAATTCCGCATGTAAAAAAATTATTTTCTTATTGATTGGTCCGGCGTTCAACCTCGCCCAGTTCAGTTTCAAGCCGGCGGATTCTTTTATCAACTTTTAATTTTAATAAAATGGCGGCTATAGTCATCTCCGGCATTATATTCAAAATTGGAATAAAACCAATAAAAATCCAGGCAACATATTTCCAGACATACTTGCGCAACAGCCAGCGCTTGAAGCGAGATGACTGCATAAAAAAAATGGTTGTAACCGCTATGGTAACTATTGGTCCTACTATCCAAACCCAAACAAAACCTCCGTCAGTAAAATCAGCTAAATCCTTGAATATAGAAAGTCCTAATACCATTATAAACCCGCTAAATTTACCACTTTCTATTTCTGCTCGCAAGTACTGGCCGATGTTCTCCCCCAGCGACGAGGCATCCATGAGCGTATCTTCTGAAACAAGACTTTCGGCTATACGCTCATCAGCGTTGTCCCGCGCGCGCGCTTGATTACGCAGTGAACGACCCAGTGTCTGCTCCGCCATCTGAACTGCTTCGGTCTCGGTCTGCTCTGTTCCAGATGGAGTGGCGACTGGTTGCCGCTCCTGAATTTTATTCCTGCGCAAAGCCCGCCCCGCCAGAACTTGGCCTGACGGTCCCAATCTTTGTCCTAGTTTATCCGCGACACCATTTGCCATTAATCATTGATAATGAATTAATACTAAAATTAACGAAGATAATTCGTTTTTTATTAAAGCAAAGTTTTAATTCTTAAACTTTGTTTTGTGTGGATTATTATTTTAATTATAACATATTTTTATATTTTTCTCCAAATAATTTTTATACTACTCAAATTGTCATTATGCCGGCTTCGCTATTGTTTGACGCGGTATGAACAGATATGCTACGATGACAGTATACATGCGCAATGATATGGCCGCATAAATCATTGACAGAAATAAAAAACTGATGTGTAATGTATATATAATTTTGACACTGTAAATCAAATCCTATGACAAAAAAAACTTATCAATTTACCGTCACTTTTAAAGAAGAAAACGGTGTTATTATTGCTACGGCGCCATCATTATCGGGTTGCGTTTCCTTTGGCCATACGCTTAAAGAAGCCGAGAAAAACATTCGCGAAGCTATTGAATGCCATGTTGAAAGTATGCTGGAAGACGGAGATTAAGATATAATTTATAATCATAAAAAAACCCCACAACCGAAATTGTGGGGGGTATGCTAGTATGAAAAAGTACGTGCCTGTGTTACTGAATGAACACAGGTTCGTCAGGCTCAATCACCTGAACTTCAACTCTGTCAATTAAGACAACAGCTGGGCCATCCAGACCACTGGCGCCGGCAACTTGAATGGCTGGCGTCAACGTATCACCTTCTACCAATTGGCAGAAGAGCAACATGGTGACCTCTCCGTCTACAAACGCCTGGGCGTTCATCACGGCATTCATGCCAATGGAGCCATCAACACCGGCTCCGGTAGTTATGTCGCCCTTGAGAGCGAAAAGCGTGATTTGAATGTCGGGACTGGTAGCGCGGGCGGTCATCGTAATCATTACCGGTTTGCCCGCGCAGGCTACCGGCTGTAGAGCATAGATCAGGTTGACTTGTTCGCTCTCAACACTGAGAGCGATTGCCTGACCATCTACTGAAGATGGAATTTTTTCAGTGAGTGAAGTAATTTTTACTCGCTGCGCAGATTCGGCCTGCTGTTCCAGAGATAACGAGGTATTCATGTCGGCAAAAAAGATGATGCCGGCGTCATTATCTCCAAATCCGCCGGGAATCTCGTCCCAACCGTTTGGGACTAAAGCGCTTTCGTTGAACTCATACAAACGATAATTCCCCGCGATTTGTGTCGGAATTGGCCAAATGACTTCATTCGGCGCGGGCGCTTTTGTCGGTTCGGGTGGAACCGGGGTTTGAGTTGGTGTCGGCGTGGGTGTCGCCGGCATTTTTGTCTGTGTGGGCGTGGGTGTGGGTGTAGCCGCTACGCCGATGATGTCGGTTAGGTCATAGACTGCGACACTGCCGGTGGCTATTACCAATTTATTACCGTCTAGTGAAACGGCAATATCTCGTTCCCACTTGCTAGAACTAGGGGTCTCCTTATGATATGGAGTGTCTAAAATTGTAATTTTTGTATCTGTAACAGTGTCATAGATCAAAGTTTCCCCATAATGATTTGAAAAGAATGCCTTTGATCCATCCGGTGAAAAAGCCACCGCTCTAATAATTGAACCTCCAAAATCCTTAATCTCTTTGACTACCTGTAGAGTTTTAGTATCTACAAAAAAAGGATAGTCAAATCCTCCAAAAAGAATTTTGGAACCGTCCGGTGAAAGAGCCACACACTCGCTTTCAATAGGCAACTTTGCCACAACTTTTTTTGTGACTAGGTCGCAAACAAAGGCGTGAAACCAGTCGGCAACAACTGCTTTTGTGCCATCAGATGAAACTGCAATGTGGCAAGAACCACTAAACGATCCGTCGTTAAAATTCGCAACTTCAACGCCGGTGTTGACATCAAATAGCTGCCAATCCATCAATACTTGGTTGCCGCTAGGTAAAAACTCAACTTCACCACCGCTGGATTGATCAACATTAATAATAAGAAGAGTATCACCAGAATTTGCGTCAATCACAAATCCATATCTGCCACTTTTTGTAGCTATCAGATCGTTATTTTTGGAAAGTGACATACCATAAATATTTTCATCTACACCATTTACTTGAGTTGGATACCAAGTTATTGGTTCTCCAGATTGAAGATTGTATTTACCAACCCAGCCGAAAGAAAACGAGGTAAAAAAAGTTTTACCGTCATTAGAAATAGCTATATAACCTGCTGGTACACCACGAAATCTTACTGGTTCGCCATTGGTCCATCCAGTTGATGTAACCCCCAACGCAATTAGCAACGCAAATGAAATAGTGGTTAGATGCTTCATGATGAGCACCTCCTTTTTCAATTTTGCTCATTATGAGCGTGCGCGCCTGCGTGAATAAAAATATTTCTGTTTGTTTATAGTTTTTATTAATTTTTCAATATATCTGACAACTTCTAAAAAAATTGATTTTTTAGAAGTGATTAGAGGAGTATTAAGTTGTAAAAGGGCGCAAAATAGGCGCTTTTTATATATAAATAAGGTTATTTTGTACACCTCAATTATATGGCTTATTTTAAAATTTGTCAAGGTTTAGCGGCTATAACCATATTGTTATACTATTTGTGATTTTGGAATCTTACTGCTGTCTATTGCATTGTGAAGGTGACCACAATTTGTGACTACCTAAAATCTCCTCTTAAATCAAAAATTACGTCTAAAGCTAACAGGCAATTTTTAACTTCATCTTCTTGCAACATTCCCAGCTTCTTTATCAACCGCTGTTTGTCTATTACTCTAATTTGATCAAATTTTATTTTTGAAACTTCTTTTAAGCCGTTTTGCTTCGTGGGTTCAAGATACGCTTCGTATGGATAAATATGATTTATTTTTTTGCTCGTCAGCGGAGCGACTACCGTCGTCTGTCCGTAATCGCTTACCGCGTTTGTTTGCGCTATTACACACGGTCTTCTGCCCGCTTGTTCTGATCCTTTGGTTGGGTTCAAATTAACCTGCCAAATTTCAAATTGCTTTATTTCCATATTAAGCATTAAGCGCGCTCTATAATGGCTAAATAATCGGCAAAATCCGACATTGCTTCTGTCGTGTCTTCTTTAGTTTGACTTTTAAAACCCCGCTGAATTTGGCTTTTGAGTTGGTATTTACGATACAGGTCTAAAACATAATCAATAATTTCTGACTTTGTCCTTTTTTCCTTTTGAGAGATAACTTCAATAAACTGCCAGTTTGCTTTGTTAATGGTTAAAGAAATTGCTTTTTTATTATCCATACTGTTATATTTTATAATATAAAATTATAGTATATTTTTATAATATATCATTATAATACTAGTGTCAAATTGATAAATCGCAAAATTACAATCATCAGCTAAATTTCACCTAATTCTGTTTCACCACAATCCAGCCGTCAAACTCGTCCGGCGCGGATTTATGTGATGGACCGGAAATAAAAAAATGGATAAATAAAAAACCGCCAACTGGTGATTTTTTGTTTTGGGGAATATTATTTCAATATTTTAATGGCGTCTTCTATAAAAATATCCATATCACACGACTTGCGCCATAATTTGATTAATTTTTTTCTTAAATCTTGATGAATTTCGTAGCCATTGTCTTTGATATTTGTAACATGTGAAAATTCATCATTGATAATTATCGTCATTGCTTCTTTTAGTTCCCCATGTTTTTCCTGACCTAATTCACCCCAGATTCTCTCGCCATAATATTTGAAATACTGGAAATGTAGTAATTCATGAATGAAGGTTAAAAGTAGATTCTCAATTGGTCGTTTGTATGAAATCCAGATATAGCCTTTTTCATAATTATATGGAAATCGAGGAAAGCTGGTCAGAAAGCAGGTAAAGTCATCTCTGTAGATTTTGTGTTTAGTGACTTGTTCCATTATCTGAAAGAGTTCTGCCTGTTTTTGCTGAAAACCTTCTTGGATGGTTTTAATAAGTTTTTTTGTATCAATATCACTGTAGATACTATTCAGATAAGGAATTAAAAATTTGTAAGCTTGCTCTTGAGTTTTGCCATGCAGTTTGTCTGCAACATCTTTATCAATGAATTTTTTCCAGTCATTACCATATGATACTTTATTACAAGCATGCCACCAGTTCCAGGCGTCTCTATTTATTTCAAATTTTATTTTGATTTTTGGCATTATTTTTATATAAAAAATCTCCCTGATGTTATTATAACATCAGAGGGGTTGTCGTAAAGAATCACGCATTGGGACATCTAAAATCAATAACCCCGCCGCAAGCGGACGGGGTTAAGATGTAATGTAAGTTTAACTGATACGGCTGGATCATAAAAATGTAACTGAAATTTTAAATAAACTACCCCACAGCAGAACTACGAGGAATTCTTTCGATTAAAAAAAGTGATTAACAAAAAAATCAGCTATTACGATGATGAACGCCCGCGCACCAGTCTTAAACTGCAATCGCCGAAAAAATACATCTTAAATTTTATTAAAAACTTTCCTAAATAATTTGCCAAATAACAGTTCAGTATTTTCAGAGATTGACACTATGCAAATTATTTTTTCTTTGATAGAATAAAAAACCATTTTTTATCATGAGCGATAAAAATTTCGGTATAAAAAGGAATGAACTTATTCTTTTTTAAATAATCCAATAATTCTTTCTTTGTAAATGTATTAAAAATAAAATTTTTTGGTACTCTAGTTCTTTCATTGCGTTCTTTCTTCATGGCGATAACTCCAAAAATCGCTTCTTTTTTTAAGACACGATAAACTTCAGTTAACGCGCGCTTTATATCCTTCAGATAAAGATGTGTAAATAATGACGAAGATGCCCACGCCCCATCAAAATTTCTATCGTTAAACTTTAAATTAGTCATGTTCATATTAAAAAATTTCCCTTTTCTATTAGATTTAGAATATTTTATCATTACAGCAGAAAAGTCCAACCCGTAAGCATTAAAACCTTTCTTCACAAAGTAATCAACATCTTGGCCAGTTCCAGAACCGATATCCAACACCTTGCCATCTTTACTTATATATTGTAAAAATTTTTTTAATTGTTCATTAAGTAGTATTGATCCATTTTTTAAATAAAAATTTAAATTATCATCATACCACTTAGAAATATATTTATAGCTCTTTTCCATAAAAATTTATGATTAGTTAGAAAAAAATGAGGATAGGCATACTATCCTCATTTCAAGGTACAATATTAACATTGAAAGGTAAAAACATTATTCATCACAACCATGGATGCAGCAAAAGGAATTATCATAATCTATTTTATTATCCTCTTGAACAGCATTTACTTCATTTGGCTCGAATATAGACTCAAGCATTTTTTCCATAGTTTTATCACCTCCTTTCATAGAAAAGTTTTCTATAATGAACTAAGTGTAAATGTATCATTGTCGTCAGTATGACATTCCTTAACATCTCTCATAATTTTTTTACTATAAAGAAACGCGAGAAAATTATATTTTTCAGATTCTGTTAATCCATTGATTATGGTTTTTTTTACATCCAATTTTTTTCCTTGATTTTTTTTGAGAAAAGAATAACCCATTTTTGAGAGAAAAACAAGATCATAATTCAAAATAATTAAGCCACCAAAATCTTCTTTTCGAATTTTGGCAAATTTGTACATCTCGACCTCATCGGGAAGAATTATGTTAGAAAAATTATTTTGATCAGCATTCTTTAATGGTTTTTCTACTCTATTTGGACTACTCATTAAAGGATCTCTTCCTCTAATATCGCCGTAATGAATTTTGGCATCAATTCGACATCCGCCCGAGCATTGATTTAAGTACTCACAATTTTGACAGATTTTATTTAACAAACTTCCATCACGCCATTCTTGCATACTTTTCCAACAGTATATTAATCCTTCTTTAAGAATATTTCCGTATGTCATATCAGCATGAGAACAAGGTCGAATATCTCCATTAGGGGAGACAGTACAATTTAAAACAGCGGCCGTGCAATTTCTCCGCGCAAAATGACTATACTTTTCACAATCTCTAAAAAAACATAAAGGATAAGATTCAAGTATATCCACTCTCATTCCAAACTCGTCGCGTAAAGCAATTAGGTAATCTAGAGAATTTTTTATTTGATTCGGCGTTGCTCTATATTTATAGTATTCGGTATTTGGAGAAGGGGCGACTTTAGTTGCCGAAAATCTTTTCACTCCGAGATTATAGGCCAACTTGCCAGTTTCATAGACTTGATGAGCATTTTCCTTTCTTACAACCATATTAGCACTAATTAGTATACCGGCATCCGCCAATAATTTTATATTTCGCAACAGACCATCATGAAGGCCTTTTCTTTGAGCGATTTTATCATGTATGCTCGCCTCATGTGAAAATAATGATGTCAGCACGCCCACCTTATATTTTTTAAAAAACTGAGGCATTTCATCATCTAAGACTTGTAGATTAGAATTACAGTAAATAGTGAGTCCTAATTCTCTTGCTTTTTGAACGCCGGCCTTAACAGTCTCTTTATACATTAGAGGCTCGCCGCCAGTGAAACATAATGACATTACTCCGCATCTCGATAATTCTTCTACAATTTTTATTGCTTGCTCAGGCGTTAGGTGTGTTGTTTCTGTCTTTTTAACATTTTGACATGCACGATAACAATGACTGCATAATTGGTTGCAATTATCCGTGATTTCTACCTGTACTGCTAAAGGCGCGCTTAAAGTTCTGTACATAATCATTCTCCTTTTTTACTTTTTATTTTATTGTTAAATATCGTTTTCAGCGATAATATAAATAATCACTGACTATAATAATATAATATAAATTTTTTTACAAAATGTCAATAGTTTATTGGTTTTGAGACAGTCCGGTTTTAACTTTTAGATAACAACACTATAAAACCGTTGCATCTGTTTAATCCGCGTTCTATAGTATTCAATTAATTCTGCTTCACCACAATCCAACCGTCAAACTCGTCCGGCGCGCCGGGCGGCTGATTCCAAGCTGTGCCGCCGCTGTACCAGCCCCAGTTGTCTTTTATCCAGACAGTTGGTTTTACTAAGCAATAATGACTATTTAATAATGGGTCATTTAGAGCAAGTTGTCCAGAGATTCTATTTCGTGCTGGCCCATCTCCATTACTGCAATAAATACTCGTATATTCCGGATCTCCCGATTGCGCGCTCGCGCGCTTCTTTACCAGGTCCCAGTAGTCGTAGATATGGAAGAGTGAGTGCGGATTACCTACATCAGGATGGTCGCTCATCTCAACTCCAGCGACAGAAGTTGACTCGCCGTCGCCCCAATATACTTCATAAGCGATCATTGGTTCTTGATTTGTTTCAATGTTTGACTGAAAAGTAATATTCGCAACACCGTTACGAACAAAACTAACATTACCATTAATTCCATTCACTTCTATAATGCTAATTACCGGCGGTACGGCGCAATAATCGCAAGTCGCGCTGTCAACAACTCCGTCTGTATCGCTATCATCACAATTACCTGAGCATGATCCGGACAATGTACCTCTCTCACATTGATAAGTATCATTATTGTAATTTGGCCTTAAAGGCTCAGGAGCCCCAACACAGAGATATTGTGGCGGTTCCCAGCCCCCAGCAAAACTTTTTTGATACCGAGATGAAACCTCCGGACAGACATCAAAGGTTGAGCAACTCTCACTGCTTTGTGAGCAAACTCCAATACAAACATTACTGGCACTATTGTACCAATCGTTGCATGACCTCCCTGCAATGGGACAGTTCAAACTAAGATCGTTAGCGCAGACAAGCTCGCTTGGTTGACAGCCAGCGCCAGTCAGCACGGTTGTGCATTGTTCATCTGTCTCACAGTAAAGATCATCAAACATGCCGCCTACGCATAAATTAAGATTTGTATTGCAGTAAGCGCCCGCCGCGCTTGATCCATAGCAAATGTGCGTAGCCTCTTCCTGATTATTACCATAACATATTTGACCACGAAGCGGCGTACTAGCTCCACAGCGTCCCGAGTAAGTATTGTTAGTGCCAATTGAGCCGTCACACAACTCAGCTGACGGCAAAGAGTTGCAATCGGCGCATGCTTCTCCATTATTCAAACCTCCTTGACACACCTGCACTCCTAGAACGCAATTTCCCAGGTCAGGTGCTAACACGCAGTCGTTATCGTCATCACAGTTACTAACGGATAATGAACATTTAGAGGCAGTAATGTCATATGTGCAACTATTTGGCGCTCCACTAACATTTTGCCATTCCCAAGTACCATAGCTTTTTGCAAAAATTCTCTGCACTAAACTAATTGATTGCTCCTGACCCATTTTCACACCACTAAATCTGTCACTCAAATAAAAGAGCTGTTCTGTCCATTCATCAGGATTATCAGAAGGAGTCGGTGGAATAACCGCGCCGAAAGGTTGTGAGTCGGTATTATACTCGCAAATATTTGGTACTCCCGAAACTATTGGAATGTTTATATTACATTGATAAGCATAATCTGTCCCTTCATACACCCTGCCACTCCAATACTTATTCTGCGCATTCGGCGTTACCGTTTGGTTAATAGTTTGGGCAAAGTAACCTTTAAAATTAAAAGTAAGTTCACAATTCCAACCAGATGTATCATTACTGTCATCAGAAGTGTAGTAGCGAAAATTATCAAAACTGCCGTCATCATCAAAAAACGAACAAAATTTCCAGCAATTTCCACCGTTACCACAAACTACTTCTGACACGTCAGAAAGACCGCAGGTATCAGTATTAAAACTATCTCTAGCCGGTATTGACCCCCCATGCTCATATACTTCAGCGCACCAAGACTCTCCAGAAGTTGTCTGACCAAGCGTAATCGGATTAAAAATTGAGCCGTTGTTATCAAAATAGTAATAAAGGTTTGCACTGTTTTTGTTACTATGATCTGATTCACACTCTAGACCAATACTAAAAGTTTGTTCATTTTTGTTCAAAAACGGCGCAAATTTTTCAAAATTTTCGGCATCAACTCCAGCTTTGAGGTCATCAATAGTGAACGAATTACAGGTTGCCGGAAAAAACATTTTAATCGGAAATGATACGGATGTTAATTCAATATCCTGTTCTGCCACCTCGGTTGTGTAGTATAGAGGAAACCTTCCCAGATACCCAACACCCTCATCAATGCCGTCGCCTTTCACTCTACCCACCGGCCACCACTGCAGACAGGCATTTGTGTTGCCGGGAGCGCGGTCATACTGCAGGCAGTAGCCATACCAACCGCGCTGTTCGGCGCCACTATCATTGAAATAATTACAAGACAAACTGTCTGCCTCAGGGAACAGACGGCAAGACTGCGGCGATATCCAAAAATCGTTGTCAGCTGAATCCGCTGGCGTAATATCTCTAATCTCCAGAGCTGGGCGAATGCGAATATTATCAAAATAAAAATTACCAATGCCATTATTGCCTAATACTCCGTCCACATGCAAACGAATAATAATATTACTCATACTGCCTTGGCTTACCGGAATCTTAAACTTATGTAATATCGACTCCCACTTTCCACTGGCTCTAGCAGCATAAGAAACTGACCCCAAAGAAATATTATTTACAGTTCCGTTGCTTAATTTATCAATACCAAAAACTTCTAACTTAGCCACACCCTGCAACAAATTAGCGGTATTAACCGACGCGCTAACAATATACTCTGATCCAACTTGGGGGCTTACTTCAATTATTTCTGACTCAACTCCAAATGAAGAACCTAGTTGTAAAAAATTTCTGCCGTCAATAATATAGTTATTATTACTATCAACGACTGGCACGCCTAACGTCTCTGCTTCCACGGGGTTACTAATAATTCTGGTTTTATCCGGTGTCCAGCTTACATTATTAATCATTTTCCAGCCAATTGGATAATTATTGGTACCGGCAAACTCAAAACTGCCATTCGGCACCACCGCTACATTACCCACCTGATCCATCACGCCCAGCGGGAAGTACCCTTCCACTGAATTAAGGCCACTATCGGTATCGTATATACCGGCTATATTATAACCAGTGCTATTAGCGGCTTGCGCCGGAGTTATGCCATAGCCATTCGGACCAGTCAAAGTAGGAGTATCGTTAATTTGCACCGTTTGATTTTTTTTATCTGCCAGCACCCAGCTCGTACACTGGTTGTTCTCGCCAAAACCGTCGCAGATGCCAATGTCATAGCAAATATTCTCATCGCCCTGCGCCACCTGAGAGCGGCAGGCCAGCCACTCGTCGCAGACGCGGTCCGGAGATACTTTTATAAGTTCATTAGCGCTGCAGTCGCCGTTGGCGGGCAGGCAGTTGACAATTGGCGCCTGTGTGATGTCTGCTAATAAGCTCATAGTTTCTTCGGCATTATAGATAAGCGTCTTGCTCTGCCCGGCGCCGCTGACAACTTCAATCTCACGGTCATTAAAAAGCACACAGCCATTATCAACGTCCACTTGTCCATTACAGCTGGTTTTGTCCAAAGTATCAGCTAACTGGTAATTAACAATCGCTTCTTTTAACTCAATGCTTTTCACGCTTGGTCCGCCAGGATTGACACTCTTATCTGTCGCTTCAATAGTGCAAGACGGCGTCGGACCAGATATGAATATAAACAACTGACCGTCTGTAATCGTCGGACTTTGAGCGTCCGCAAAAGAGTTGGAAATAGGATCAAGCCGGTAACTGCCGCAACCCGTGTCAAGTGTCACACCTACTCCAACCGGCAGTAATTTGTAAAGAGTGCTTGGTTTCAGATTTACTGATTGAGGACCTTCCCAGCCGTCAGCTATTTTATTATCATCAAAATCTTGTGAAAAATCATCATTAAACAACAAGTTAACCGATGGTTTAGAAACCGGATCAATTAACTCTACGCAAGAAGACTGAACCGCCGGACACAGACCGGCCATACCAGCCGGCATGCCAACTGGCTGAACAATACGGTTGCCGGCGCCGCCAATACCGACGGTTTTGGGCGCGCCGGTTTTATCAGTGTCACACTGCGTATCCCAGCTATCCACCAAGCACTTGGCATAACAGGTATTAGCCACGCACGAAAAAAGGCTGTCGCCGCCGCAGTCGCTATCGGTATTACAAGCGCTCTGATAACCCAGTCCGCAGTCAGTATCTACCAGACAGATATTGTCCTGGCCGGGTTGCCCGCCAACACCTTCAATTACTCCGTTTATATTATGATTAATCTTGCCATCAGGCGCGCCGCCAACAAGGCCATTATTAAAGTCGCATCGATTGATACTTTTTTGCCACCAGCCAAAATTACCGTCAAAACCGGCGCGGTACTCGCAGACATTTTCTTCCGGATTTTTGAAGTAAACCTGTCCGCCATTGTCATCACGATATTCAGAACAGCCGACATCGGCGCTGGCGCAAAGCGACCGGTCGTAAGTATCGGGATCATTGCGCAGATAGGTATTATTATAACCGCCGGTTCTGTCTTTACCGAGCAGTTGGCAGGCTTTTTCATTCGCGCCGCAGGTCTTTTCTTGGTCATAGACCATATAAATGAAGCTGTCCTGATAGACTTTTTCACAGCTGAACTCATTGGAATCACAGCTGCTGTTGTTGTTAACATCTTGCCAGACATTGCCATTATACGGCGTGTAATTCTGCGTATCTATCATCAGCTCGCAACCAACCGCGGATTCCGAACAAATATCGCTGAATGATTTCAGGTAGTGGCTGGCATTATCGCGGTCGCTGTACTCATAACAGCCGGAAGTTCCGACCATATACCGCGGCGCGTCATTGCCGTCAAGGTCCTGATCGCAAACGAGCGGGGTGTTCCAGGAATTTTTGATAATATAATAATTATCAACAACTTCGCGCAAAATAACGTAATCAATATAGAAATCACCTGCGACTAGAGGATCTAAATCATCTGAACTGAAACGCAGATGGAGTTTTTCTCCCGGCAACAAAGCGGTATTATAATCAGCGTTAAATGTAAAAAGTGTCCATTCGGTCGGCAGCACAATACCGCTACTGCCGCTTAGCTCGGGCGTAAAGTTCACATTACGCACGCTCAGTGCTGGCGCTCCCGGTACAGCCATATTAAAATCAACTCGCAAGTGCTGGTTAGCAACCGTGCCTTTAGCTAAAAATTCAACCACATAACTTTTCCCTTCTTGAATTTCACCGGTAAGCTCTTTTCCTACCTCCAGTGGTAGTGTGGTATCACTAACTTTCATTGATCCGCCACCGACCGTAACTGAATCTTCTACCCTGACAACCTCGCTAAAACCCAAGGGCGATGCTGACCACCCATCTGTAGAATCAATAGCGTTATCATCAAAATTATCAGTAATAATATTACGAATATTATTGGCGACATTGCCGGTGTACTTGCGACAGCCATTCTGCGCCGCCGAGCACTGTTTGCCTTCCCGCGGAATTGCCATATAAACGCAGACTTGATTTGTATTATCCCAGTTGGCAGCGGGACAATCGGCCTGATCAACTGCCAAATCGCCGGAACTACTGCGCCGGTACGGATGGCAGTCGGTAGAGTAGCTGATGGTATAGCTGTAGAAGCGGTAGCTAATCCCGCCATTGCGGTTATAAATCTGCCGGCAGTCCGAAGAGTAATCGGGCTGACCAGGGTCCAAATTGTAATTAGTTTCATCGCAGACTCGTCCACCACCCAAATCATGATTATTATTTGCTGTGTCGCCATCAGTAACAGCAGGGTTGGCGCCATCATACTCCAAAGTATAAGACTTGAGCTGGAAGCCGGACTCATCCGACCCTTCCCAGACATAGAATATTGCCGTATCATTGCTTTCTATAGTGCACTGCCTTAATTGAGAGTAGTACTCAATGCCCTCGCCGCCGAGTTCAACTTCGTCCAGATTGGTAAATTCATCACAGCCGGCCGCCTGCGCGCTGCACTGTCTGCCGGTAGACGGAATTAGGAATTGCTGTTTTTGCGTCTCAAAGTTCGTCTCCGACTGGACATACGAGTCATAGCCGTCGCACTGCTCAATGCAGTAATCCAGCGCGTTGACCTTGGCGGGAATGCCGAAGCCGTCGCGAACGCGCGTATAGCGTTCACAGCCGGCTTCCGCGCTAACGCATTGGCGGGCGTAATTGCCGCAAATGGCGGGAGCATCATCATACAGACTGCCGTCAATATCATAACAAGCGCCCAGATAGGGATGATAATTGGGTTGCGACTGATCGGGCTCGCGCACTAGATAATCAGGCAGACTTTTCTCATGGACAACGTTTGACTCGCCGTAATCGCGGTAGACGGAAGGAATATTCGCGGTAGTTACCGCTTCGAGCATAATGCCGTCAAAAATTATCGGACCTCCACTATTTACTCTTATGCCAATCAGCATATCTTCGGATGTGTGATCGGCGGTAAAGATGGTACTGACTCTTTGCCATTCAGTCTGACCAGCGACTAGACTGCTCTGGTAGCTAAACTGATCTCCGGCAACATTGCTAACCGGCGTACTAATCAAATCGCCGACCCGCACATTAAAACTTGTACCGGCCGGATCGCTTGTTTTAAAATAAACCGACAAAATATAGCGCCAGCCCGCTTGCAAGCCGAACTTACTGTCTCGGAGCGGTATATCACTGGCAGCAAAATTTATTACCGCTGAATCAGCTCCGGCAAACTGCAGAGCGTACTGTCCGTACAGACTATCTTCAGTTTTTGTAATACTATTGTTAGTTGGTGTCCAAAAATCAATATTTTGCGCGCCGCCACTCTCAAAGCTTGAGTTAGGAATAATATTCGTCCCCAAACCCGGCTTAACGCGAATAAACTCCTGACAGCTTTCACTGGCTGAATCACAGCTCTCCGCGTTTTTATTAAGATAAACGGAATTCGCACTGCTCACCGGCTGGTCCGCGCCGGCAATATTTGTGTCCCATTGCCCAAGAGTATAATTATATTGAGTTGAGTAACGCTCGCAACCGGCCGCGTCCGCGCCGCAATAGGCTAGAGTGTTTTTCAGATAAGAAATATTGGACCCGCTCTCGGCCTCGGTATAGGTCTGGCAGGAATTATAGAGCGGATTACAGGAGTTCTCGCCGAAGTTCCAGGTGCGGCGCTCCTGCGTACAGTAGCCGTAGATTTCACAGGAGCCGTCGGCGTTTTCCTTGACGCAGGACTGCTCATCGGCGCAATAGTTATCCTTGCGCGCGATTTGATACTGGCCGTTGATGAGCTGGGGTTCGCCGAAAGTTTCCGGACCATAGCCGGCGCGGGCGCAGTAGTTAAGCGGGGCTTTGAGCACCCAGCTTGGATCAACCAGTCCAGCGCACCAGCGATCGTCGTCATCAAAACAATCTATCATCTGACCCAATGTCATCTGTCTAATATCTTCTTTTCCGCTAAAGTTGCTACTCACCTCTTCACCGAAGTGCTCATTAATATAACTAGCCGCCACCTCCCAGCCGACCGGAATAATCCTGAACTTGCGCAAAATCAGCATTGAGCGATAGGGATAATTCTCGTTAAAAAAGAGTGGCTCCAGATTACGGCTGGTAAACCCAAAAATTCCGTTAGCATTTAATACCTCCTCTTTCAAAGCCTGCCCGACAGTCTTGCGGCTCTGGACCGCCTGCCGAAATCTTTCGGTAATGACGCAGTTAGTCGGCCCGGCGCGGTTCGGATCCGGACATTGGGTAAGTTCGGCTAAAATACTATAATCGCCGCGGACGTCAAAACGCGGCTGGACAATCCGCCGGAACTGCTCGCGCGCCGCTCGCGTACCCCCGCTCGCGCCGGAGTCAGCATCAAAGTCATAGACGCCCAGACCGCCACCGCCGGAACCGCCGCCTTTGTAGATGCCGCCCCAGAGCAAATTGCGCAATAGCTGTATCGCCAGTTGGTTGAGAAAAACATTAAGCGCGTCAATAAAAGCATCGCCGGTTGACTGCGCCCAGGACGGATCCTTGCGCGTTATGTCCTCCTTCACGGCATCTTCCAGCAAAGAGGCCGGCGTTTCAGTTTTGCCAGCCAAATTACGAATATCCAGCCAGCCGCCCGTTCGCTTATAATCTTCAATTTTGTCAGTCGCCTCATCAACTTGTTTTTGCAAAAACATCGTATTTAGCGACAGCGCGATACCAAGGTCGTTGGAAGTCGGTTCAAAGTAATTCTGGAAGTCGCGCAGAAAGGTCGCCTTGCGGATCTCGCTCTCCCAGTTGTCGCGCATCTGGGAAAAAGTACAGGCCGGACGCGGACGCTTATATTGATAAAGTCCCAGGCCGATTTTTACGTCAACACCCAGCGAGGGCTGGCACAAGTTCAGGCCGCCCATGCCTTCTTCTCCCAGTGTGGACAAAAAATCCCCGGCGCCGGCATCCAAGCTGTCTTTAAACAGTTCGCCAAAACTGCGCGTCTCAAAAGCCGGTCCCTGACCGCTGCCGCCGCTAGCCAGTTGATTGGCCGCGTCATAGGCAAAAGTATTCAGCGCCGTGCGCACGGCCGAGCCGAATGCCTGCGAGCCGGCTTTAAGCCAGGCAAACTTAAGTAGCTCTCTAACTCTATCCGCGAATGTCTGTTTGTTTATTTTGGCATCTGTTCTTTTTGCTTCAGTTTCAATGGCCACATTAACACCCGCATCCATCGTGGTGCCATAGGTGGAATCGAAAGTGTCACCTCCACCTATCTCCCCACCCGGATCATTTTGAGCTAAAACAAATTTAAAAGCAATCAGAAAAAAAGACACAACAAACAAGCTAACTAAGCCTGCTAAAATTATTTTTTTAGGTTTGAACATGAAAAGTAGTAAATTTCTAATTTCTAATATCTAATTACTAATCAATTACTAATTCTTTAGATTAAATGCCTAACTATTTAATCTTGATGTTTTTACTATTTTGTTGAAAATCAAATTTAACTCTTTTGCTTCTTGCCATAATACACGAGCTTGAGGCGCTAATATCGGCACGGCCGTTACTATCATTCTTAACCAATGCTTTGATTCTCTTGCCTCTTTTTTACAGATTCCTATTTTATGGCAAAAATCTTTCTTTGATTCAGCGTCGTCCGCCTCACAATAATTAGCTCCCACGCTCGTGCCTGACTTTGTTAATTGTATTATCAATGGATCAGTTATTGGATTACGGGGAATTTGCTTGCAAAACTTTATTATTTCTTCACCAAAGATAGCGGTTCTTTCTTCCAAATCATAAGGATGTTTAGTCATTTCCGCATTAGACATTGGGGTTTTATTAAAAATTAGAAATTAGAAATTAGAAATTTTATTCCTGCCCTTCCAGCGTCTGCTGATAATTAGCGATTAAATCTTCATCAGATATTTGATCCAGCATCTCCTGATTCATTCCGGCATCGCGCAAAAAAGCGCGCAAGGTCGCCGCGTCAACCTCGCCGCTCAAAATCTTCACCACATCTTCCTGGCTGGGGCCGACAACCGGCGAATTAAGAGGTCCGGGCGCGTTTAGGTCAAAATTCGGCGCGGGCGTTTCGTTGGACAAGATCTCATCGCCGGAAAAACAATTCTGTCCCAACGGACAGTTCGGGTCTTGCTCAGCGTCGATTTCAGCTTTATCTGAAACGCCATCGCTGTCGCTATCTTCAATATATGGGGAGGTGTTGTAGAAGTAAAGTTCGTCATAGTCAGACAGACCGTCTTTATCCGTATCCAGTTCCTGCAGATTAGCCTGCGGTTCCGCCGGCTGTTCTGGCGGTAACGGTGGGTTTATTATCAAACCTTGGCTGAACTGCGCCGCCCACAAAACCAAAGCGGCAATGCCAAACACTATTAAAAAAACCACCGCCAGCTTCTGTTTCCAGGTTGTTTGTTTGATAAACTGTTTGTCTTCAGCCGGCTGAAATTCTGCTAATTTTTCCCGATATTCTTCTCCGGAAACATAGTCTTCGGGAAAATTTCGTTCTTCTTCTTTAAATGGATTTTCTTCATTCATAAAAAATTAGAGAGTGAGATGGTTGCAAAATTACTTTTAAGCGAAGTTTAGGACTTTTTGACTGAGGCGAGGAAAGCAAGCAAAATGATTTGAACCGTAATAGAATTACGGTGAAAATCATTTTGCGCCAGCTTGACGAAGCCTCTGACGAAAAGGACAAATTGCAGCCAAAGTAATTTTGCAACCATCTCAATATCAATTATCTACATTGTAATTTATTATAACATATTTCGGCTATCAAGCACAAGATAAAGTTTATGCCAATCGTCAAGCGAGAGTTCCTGCGGCCGCGCTTTTTCATTTAGCTTAATTTCCTTTAAAAAATCGCGGCCTTGCTCTTTGGCAATATGCAAACCGGCGGCAAGATTATGCTGTAACTGCTTGCGTTTCGCGCTAAAGCCAATCTTCACCATCCGGAAAAACTTCTGCTCGTCAATACTTATTTTTACATTATCATTTTGCATTCTGAATTTTGCAATCTGCAATTTAATTATGGCGCTCTCCACCTGCGGCTGCGGCCAAAAATTTTCTTTTGGCACATCCATTACTTTTTCCGCTTGCGCGTAAAATTGTACTGAAACCGCCAAGAGGCTCATCTGTCCGGGTTTGGCCAAAATACGTTCCACCACTTCTTTTTGCAGCATTAGAACCATCATGTGTGGTTTATTCTCAACTTCTGATAAAAATTTTCTTAAAAATATTGAAGTAATGTTGTACGGCAGGTTGGCAACAATCTTGTAACCACTGTCATGGCGAGGAGTACCGCCAAGTTTCAAACTTGTTTCGCGTTCAGCGAAACTGTTTGAAACTTTTACTTGGGGTTGCGAGCATAAGTTTAAAACAGTTCCCGCTGCGGCCGAGCCAAGTTTTAAACTTTGAGACCTCGCAACGACAGAGAGAATGTCGCCATGTACTATCTCAATATTTTTTATCGCAATGGCAGTGGCTTCGGTTTTGAAAACATCAGCGAGCTCTCTGTCCACTTCAACCGCCACAACTTTTTTCACCTTCTGTGCCATCTTCATAGTCAAAAAACCGAAGCCCGGTCCGACTTCCAAAACCGTGTCGTCTTTTGACAAACGCGCGGCCTGGATAATTTTGTCATAGACATTCTCTGATATTAAAAAATTCTGCCCCTTAGCGCGAGCAGGTTTGATACCATACATCTGGCAGAGTTGTTTGGTTTGTTCAAGAATGGTCATATATAGCAAGTTTAAAACTTATTTTGCGTGCCCGCTTCGCCTGCAAAGCGAGGCGAGTGAGCCAAGTTTTAAACTATTCCGATTTTATCGGAATTGTTTAAAACTTTTACTGAGGTTATCAACAAACTGAAACTTAAGCAAAAATTTTAAACTTTTTCTTGCTCTCTCAAGATGAAGTAAACCCACACACAAAGGTGTCGTGGCCGGTGGCATTAAACCACCGGCACGACACATTGTATTAACCTCTGACTTCGCTCGCCTCGCTATAGCTATGGCGAAGCGGGTCAAAGGCATTTTGTGTGAGGGTAAAAGTTTAAAACAGTCCGCCTCACACGGCGTCCAAGTTTTAAACTTGTTTTGTGTCAACAAAACTGTTTAAAACTTTTTCTTGCTCTCTCAAGATGAAGCAAAAGTTTAAAACAGTTCCCGCTGCGGCGGGACCAAGTTTTAAACTTGGCGAAACCTCTCCAAGTCTATGAGTTTTAAACTTAACAAATTCTTGCTATACTATAATTACTTGGGAATGCCGATAATCCACGGTACGACATTTGAAGCTCCACCAGCAATATACTGTGTGCCAGCGCGCGGATGTGTACCGCCGCCGCGATAACCATCAAAAGCAACTGGCACTGCCATAAACTGTGTTCCATGCTGGCTTTGTTGTACTAACTCAATATAGAACTCGCATTGTCCCGGAGCTACGGATGCGCTGACAAACGGACAGTGACTGCAAGTCACTGGAGTTGCTGGCGGCGGTGGCGTATCCAAAATACATGGCTCATTCACCATGGTAATCGTTCCTCCATCCTGCCAGGGCATAGCGCTCGCCGCCTCAACCACGTTTTGCCATTCATAATAGGCCGCGATTCTGGGCGCCAGCAAAAATCCGGCGATAATCAGTATGGCGGTAATAATGATAAAAATTGTGATTTTTTTTCCAGACATATCTATATTATAGCAAAATTAACCGTAATATGACAACAACAATTTTTAAAAATCTGCTTGGCGTATTACTGATAATTTTAGTAATGATTACGGTAAAAAATTATACTGCCGCGGCTGACAATACCCTAGCCGAACGCCTGCGCGGAAAACTGCTCTTGCAGGTTGAAGACAGAGGCCAAATCTGGTACGTTGATGAAAATAAAAAACGCCGGCAACTTACCGCCGACAACGCTTATGGCGCTTTTGAAGAATTAGCGCTGGGAATTTCCGATGCCGATCTGGAAGCCATACCGACGGCTGAGAATTTTTTGGCTGAAACGCAAGACTCTGATGGAGATGGTTATTCGGACAAAACTGAGGCACAATTCGGTTATAATCTTTTTGGCGCGGGCAAGGCGGTCTTTGATAATAATCTGGCTAAACGCTTAAGCGGCCGGTTACTACTGCAGGTAAACGATAAAGGGCGTATTTGGTATGTCAATCCGGATAATTTAAAAAAATATGAAGTGCGGCGGACAAACATCATGAGTCTGTTTCGCGCGCTGGCCTTGGGCATCACTAATGATGATTTGAATAAAATCGAGAAATATAACGTCTCAGCTTCAACTTCGCAACCGACAACGCCAGATAATCCCCCAACTTCACAACCAATAGATAGCGGCGGCGCTGATATCGTCAGCTACGCGGCTAGCGCGATTATCAATGGTTCAATAACCCAAGCCCAAAGTTACTTCACGCCCGAAATGCAAACCGCTATTGCATACACGATTAATTTTTTAAACTCGGAAGGCCGGTATAATCTGGGTAATATTATGAGCGGCGCGCAGCTCACCAGTTCTAATAGTTCGGAAAAAATTTATTCGACAACCGTCAGCCATGCCGGCTACACCAAAACACTTAATTTCCGCGTCCAAAAACAGCCGGACGGGAGCTGGCTTTTGGCCAATCTTTAAGTTTCAAACTTTAATACATGAAAGACGTAAAAGACGAAACAATCCGCAAAATTTTAATTGCCGGCTTCATCGCCGTTGTTGTTATCATTAGTCTTTTTAGCCTGACTACTTTTGCAATGTACTTGCTCTAGATAACGCGATAAATTTAAGTTTCAAACTTGCGGAAAGAAGTGGAGCTGTTTGAAATTTATGTTCTCCAAGTCTATAAGTTCCAAGTCTATAAGTTTTAAACTTGTTCCGATTTTATCGGAACTGTTTAAAACTTTTTCTTACTCTCTAACGTCAGAGTAAAAATTAAACAAAAAATAATTTTTACTTTTTTAAAAGACTTTCTACTCGCTTCACGTCCTCAATATCGGTTACCTGCTCCCAAAAGGTAGCTGGTATTATTTTTACGTCAAAATCCTGCGCCGCTTTCACTATTGTCTGCGGCAGGCCCCATTCTTCCTTGTTTGTTAGTTTAACCAGTTCATAATCAAAAATCTTTGGATTTAGGACAAACAAACCGGCATTCATGAAATGCTCTTGCTCATGGTTGTGCTCGCCTTCAATAATATCCTGCAAGTGGCCGTCGGCGCGCAGAATAATTTTTCCGCCGCGAGACGGCCCTTTTTTAATTTGCGCCAGAATCGCGAAATCATGCGCCAAACAATTTTCAATATCTTGACGCGCGTACAAGTCATCCCCCATCAGGCTAACAAATTTTCCTTTGATCAAATCGCGCGCCTGCCACAGCGCTTTGCCGGTGCCGAGCAGTTTTTCTTGCCACGCGTATTTTATAGTTCGCCCATTGTATTCATTGCCAAAATAATTAACGATTTGTTCTCCCAAGTAGCCAACGATAATAATGACTTCGTCGATTACCTCAGGCAAAGCGTCTAGTTTGTGTTCAATTAAACTTTTCCCCGCCACCTTAATCATCGGCTTGGGGATATCATAAGTTAAGGGCCGCATGCGTACGCCATTACCGGCCGCGAGTATTACTGCTTGCATAATACGAAGTTAGAAGTTAGAAGTAAAAAATCAGTAAGTAAGAAGCTAAAAATTACAAAAACATATCGCTTTGTTGCTTCATACTTCATGCTTTTTATTCTTAATTAATACCTGAAGATGTTTAACTCTACCGCCGCTGACTCTCATCTTCGGCCGTTTGCGCTTGTCTTTGGCTTGGAGTTTTTTGTCGAATTTCTCAACTATTTTATCACGTTCATTTTTTTTGTCTACTTGCATAAGTACCGGTTTAATATGTTATAATAATCATATACTAAAAAATCCACTATTTCAATAAATTTTATGTTGAGTTTAACCAGCTACGCGAATAAAAAGTTTGATATCCTAAATGAACACAAGGTTTTTTTCACTGCCGAACAAATTGAAGAGGCGCTTAATTTACCTGATACGGTTGCCAAAAAAGGCAAATATATTTTTTATAAAAAAGACTCTATTTGCGTGGTGGTAAAAAAAGAGGACAAAATCAACAGAGTCATCACCTTTTACCCTGTGAAATAAATATGACCTATGACCACGAATCAAACTTAATATCGGTAGAAATCGCCAAAGGAAAAATCGACCATGTTTTGGAGGTTGGTAATTTTTTGATTCATGTTAATAAAAGTAACACGCCGCTTTTAATTGAAATTCTGGATGGCGGCAAGTTTGTGGCACAGATGCAAAAGCTTAGTAAAAAAGAAATACTGAAAACTATTCCGGTACAGACAAGTACTGCCGCGTCTGTACGTTAATTTTATGAAAAAAGTAATTCTAATTATAGTTATATTTATAGTATCAGGTTGCGCTACCCAAGAAACAATTATAAATACCAGCGAACAAACCGCGTCAGACATTTCGCAAGTTTGTTTTGATCAAACTTGTTTCAATGCGGAAATCGCCGACAACGGCGCCGAGCGCGCGCTGGGCTTGATGAATCGTGAGTATCTGGCGCCGGAGAATGGCATGCTTTTTGTTTTTGAAAGCGGCGCGGTTTATAAATTCTGGATGAAAAACACGCTGATTCCGCTTGACATCATCTGGCTGAATGAAGATAAACGCGTGGTTTACATCAACGAACATACGCCGCCATGCTTGCCCGGAGAAGTCCCGCTGAGCGGGACGGAGTGGGACGGCGGACAAATAACTTGCCCGACCTATGGCCCCGATGAACCGGCGCTCTATGTACTGGAAATAAATGGCGGCGCGGCCGCAGAAAATAATATAGATATTAATTCCCCAGCGGTTTTTCGGTAGAATCTAAATTTAATTTAACAAAAAAAACAGCCGGCATTAGCAAATGTCGGCTTCATTGTTTGAAAAAATTAATTGATAGTAAATTCAAAGTGCGCTGGAACTCTACGGTATGATCACAAGTTTTGGCCGTTTATCCTCATTCTCGTGGTCGGAGCTGTAGAACGCGTTACCGTCAGTGTAACTGCTGCTTGACGGTCGCAACATGATACCAT
>JAUYLZ010000037.1 GCA_030698385.1 bacterium
TTGTGTGGGGGTTTAATATAAATATGCCTCGCCTCAAGTTTTAAACTATTCCGATTTTATCGGAATTGTTTAAAACTTTTACTGAAGTTATTAATAAACTGAAACCTAAGTAAAAGCTTAAAACTTTTTTTTGCTCTCTCAAGATGAAGTAAAAGTTTAAAACAGTCCGCCTCACTCGCCTTGCTTTGCAGGCGAAGCGGGCTCGGCGTCCAAGTTTTAAACTTGACGAAACCTCTCCAAATCTACAAGTTTTAAACTATTACGATTTTATCGGAATTGTTTAAAACTTTTACTGAAGTTATGAATAAACTGAAACTTAAGCAAAAGTTGAAAACTTTTTTTTTGCTCTCTCAAGATGAAGCAAAAGTTTAAAACAGCTCGCTCACACGCTCGCAAGTTTTAAACTTAGTCGCTCGCAAGTTTTAAACTTGACGAAACCTCTCCAAGCCTGCAAGTTTAAACCTTTTTAACAACAAAAAAACAACCTTTTTGCCAAAGCTTGTTTCTCCTACGATCAGCTTTTTTTGTGACCTGACAATCATGGAGCGTTGTTCTTCATCAAAAAATTATTGATCGCTATTTTTTATCTTCCCTCCTTAGCTAAAACCTTCTCAAAAATGCTTTTTCAGACAGGTAAGTTGCCTCCCAATTTTAGCAAGTTGTGGGGTTGCGTCAAGCAGATGTTTCAGGGCTAGTTTTAAGCAAAAAAAATTTACTCACAGTCGAGCGCTATGAGTAAGGCGCATCACCGCCCACTTGTGCAGAGTTTAAGCACAGCTTTGACCACAGGCTTTCCACAATCTTTTGCCTAATTAAAAAAACCAGCAGACAGCCAAACATCTGGCCGCCGGCTGGTTTTTTTTAAAAACTGAATAAAAAACTACTTCCTGCCTTCTTCCACCTTCCACTCAAACTCTACATTGCCTTTCTTTTTGCCGTCTTGGCCATATTCGGTGTAGACTACTTTGATTTCTTCAAAATTCAGGGAAATCTGCTCGGTTGGCACACTGCCATCACTGCCAGCGAAGCTGTAGCTGGTTACCATGACGTTTTTTAATTCATAGCGCAGATATACCACTTTGTCTTCACCACAACGCTTGGTTAATTCTAATTCCAGACTGGGGAAGACCTTGCCGCTGGCAACCGCTTCCTGCAATTTTGGCGTTGATTTATCAAGCTCTTTTGCCAGATAAATATCAGAGAACTGCGCGCCGCCGCGTCTTCTGGCCGCGCCGCTCGCGCTACTGTCCGGCCGGCTGATGCCATGGCTGACAGACAAGAGATTAATCCAGTCCTTGTGGCCGTCATCGGTTGATTCGCCTTTGATATCGCCTAATTTCAGATACATGCCGCTGGTGGCTGTGGCGCAAGACTCGCTCGGGCCGCCGACTTGAGCGTTCGCGCTTGGCAACCAGGCGAAGCTAAAAACTGTGGTAAAAATAGTCATAAATATCACTGCCAGGGCAATGATAAAAGAAAATTGAATTTTCTTTAAGTTCATTATTTTTGTCATATATTTAGTTTTTTTTAAAAAAAATAAAATAATACCGGTTGTCGACACAAAGCGCTCGCCGGCGCTTTCAACCATTTATAAGCGCTGCCGCGAAATACTGCCCGCGCTTATATTAAACTAGTATAAATTTGGTATTAGTTCATGTCAATGTGGACAAAAAAACCGCCCCGATAAACTGGGACGGCTATAAATAGACACTACATACCAACCATAATACTAAGAACTCTGGGACTGCAAGAAGACTCTTCATCTTCCTTTTGAGATAAGGTCACTACCTGAAACCCATCGCGTATGCCAAGCCCGTGGCATTCACCTTTTACCTCACTGCCAAAGCGGGTGTTGATACTTGACCACATCAAACTTTTCAGACAACTAGACTTTCTTTCAAAAGCCTTTAGCTTTTCACAATCTTCCGCTGTCATTCTTTCCCTTCCCGCAATCGCCTTAAACAATATTTTTTCCACCTTTGACGCTATTGTCTGATTGCAGGTGTAGGCCGCTTTTTCCAGCGTGTTCATCTCACCGACAACGGTTTCACCAGCTTCAATTGCTAAATCTATGTCGCCAAATTCATTGGCCTCAATTATTTCCAGCAACTCTGTAATGACCGTGCCCTCAACCTCTGGAAAAATACTTACTACTTGTTCAATTTTTTTCATTTTTCTTCTCCTTTGTGTTTTTTGATAAAAAGAACTATATTAATCAAGGTCATTGAAGCACATTATATAATTTTGGTCAATACCAGACATTTTCACATCAATGCTTGAAATAAATAATAAATCTGTTATAATAAAAAAAGTTACAGCAAAAGGGCTGTAGTTTTTGGTTAGATTATACAAAAAAAATAAGCGGGTGTAGTACAATGGTTAGTACACGTGCTTGCCAAGCATGAGACGGCGGTTCGATTCCGCTCACCCGCTCAATTAAAGTATTTGAAATCGGAGGCTGGATAAAACGTTCGGCTTCCGATTTTGAATATTTGGTGTACAATATAATTATTACGCCCGGGTGGTGGAATTGGTAGACACGCAGGACTTAAAATCCTGTTCCTTCGGGAGTGCGGGTTCGATTCCCGCCTCGGGCACCAACTTTTTCAGAGCTGCGGGATATAGTGTTTAACGGCTAGCACGCATGGTTTGGGACCATGTAGACTGGGTTCGAATCCCAGTATCCCGACATAACTTGTAAGGGTTTCGCGAACGTCAGTGAGCGACCCGCCCACGTCGAAGACGTTGTGGCGGGCGAATCCCACTTGCCCCGCCTTCACTTGTCCCGTCCCGAGTGCTCGGGATCTGGGATGGCGGGGGTATCCCGACAAAAATAATAAAAAAGGTCAACGCCCTTTTTTATTTTGGTAAAACGTCTTGACAATCCAAATTATGCAGTGTATACTAAGTATATATAATCTACACTAAATAAACACTATGAATTCAACGGTCATAAATATAAAAACAGATCCTAAAATAAAAAAAGAGGCGCAAAAAATCGCCTCTGACTTGGGTTTAAGTTTAAGCGGCGCCATTAACGGCTTTTTAAAACAGCTTATTCGCACTAAAACGGTTGTTTTTACTCTAAACGAAAATATACCCAGCGATTATTTATTGGCCTCTATTAAAGAATCGGAAAACGAAAGAAAAAATAAAAAGCATTATTCCTTCAAAAATAACCAAGAAGCTCTTGATTTTCTGGATAACGCCTAAGGTATGCAAATTGAGTATGCAAAAAAATTTATCAAGGAGTTTAAAAAATCCCCAAAAAATATTAAAACCGCTTTCAAAAATAAGCTGGAAATTTTTACTAGAGATAAATTTGACTCAACTCTAAACAATCATTGCCTTTCGGGAAAGTTAAAAGATTATCGCAGTATCAATATTACCGGTGATTGGCGGGCCATATTCAGAGAAATAGAGAAAGAAAATGTCGTTTATTTTGTCGCTATTGGCACTCACAGCAAACTATACTCCTAATATAAAAATTTTTTAGAAAAAAGGGTCAACGCCCTTTTTTATTTTGTCATAGAAATCTAATCTAACATTTTTGACGTTCCGCGCCAATACTATTGCGTTAGTCTTTTTTTATTAAAATCAAAAACCCAACAACTGTTCGCAGAGCACTGTTGAAGAGTATACATACTGTTTTTCGGAGAGAGCTGAAAAAAAGCATCTACGACTCCTCGTGCCCTGCGAACAACTGTCAGGTTTTTCTAATTGATAATAAAAATTATACCATGATAGCCGATCTTCAGCCAGCCTGCCGATGCGGCAGACGGGTTCAAGAAAGGCGGGAAAGCGAATGCGTAGTGCGATGCGCTTTCCCGAAGTCGTAATCTAACAACCCTCGTAATACTTCAGAGGGTTTTTATATTCATCATACACACGTTTCGTGCATATGTGAACATATAACTCCCTCTTGTTGTAAGGAGTTTCTAACTTTATGGTGAAGGTTGCGTTACGAATGTCCTCATACGCGAGGAACATTACGTAATTAACCTTCATTTCCCCATATTTTGGGCTGAAAAATTCTAGAGATGGGCAATAATCTTTTGCAGCATCTCCTTTGGAATATGTGAACTCTATATCACATATCCTATTTTTTCCCATGGTTCTCTTGACTTCCCCCGTGCAGTTTCCCTGCAGAGGGTGCAAGAATCTGTAACTTTCAATGCCTTTAAAAAAATTCTCACAATCCGGTCTCAGACCATTACATAGCACCACATAATACGCATGGTGGTGCGTATCCGAATAATTATTCTTGTGCTCTGATAACGGAATTGAATCGTCAATTAGAACATTAGTAAGACGTGCAAACTCAAGATGGTTTGCATTAGGATGTGAAGCACACCTCAAACGTTTCACCGGGTTATACGGATGTATAACCTCTTCCAACAACGAAGCTAACTCTCTGGCTCCAATGTTGCTGTAAACAATGGTGTCGTACCCATCTTTCCACCGAGTCTCCCAGGTGCAAGATGGCTCGCCCAGAATTTTCTTAAATTTTTCTGGGATTGACTGACCGGTATCATACATACATAACCTATTGCCATCAAAGAATATTTTTCTAGACAGCTCTTTTGCTAAGAAAGCAAAGGCGTCCTCTTCTTTTTTTTCTTGTGCGAAAGCTGCTGATTTTCGCAAAAATCCCTTTACCCCAACCGAGTATCCTCGGTCGGTTATGTATTTTTTCCCCAACACATCTGAGCATACTTCTAGGTATGCCTGGCAGGGACTTTTATCGTGTTCTTGTACAGAACCCGCCCCGACAACACATTTTCCTACTGTTGCAGGAAAAATATAAATGCCTTCTGGTTGGGTTTTCAACCAGTCTATATCAACTTCAACGTCAATTTCATCCTCAGACGATAGAGTAACATTATTATATCTATGTCGAGAATAGAACCTGAAATGGTTTTTCCGCCACTTCTCTCTTTCTTCCTCCTTTTGTCTGTATGCATTACTCACAACCAATGTTTTTTGGTCGTTGATTACTTCGTTGAGAAACAGTGATGTTAAATTCATAGTTTTTCTCCTTCCGAAAAAAAGTTTATACGCTGCCCGGCAGGGCAACCGGCCGCGAAGCAATGCTTTCACGAACGGTTAACTGCCGGACAAATGTAGTTGTAAAGAACAAACAATGACCGATCTTCAGCCAGTCTGCCGATGCGGCAGACGGGTTCAAGAAAGGCGGGAACAGTTTATTTTGTACATAAACTGTTCCCGACGAAATTGCTATTTAATATTTTGGGTGATTAAAAAATCTTCATCACCCTCTGCAAATGGCGAAAGCTTCGGCCCCTGCCACTTACCATTATCCGACCATCGTGGCGGCGTTTTTGGGTCAAGCAGAACGCCCAACGCCTTGCGACCTTTGATAACCGCCAAACGCTTGTCCGGTAATACTGCCAATTTGGCGGTAATATTCTGACTGGCTTCGCCGAAGTAGATCTCCATACCCGGAGACAGTATCTCGTTGAAAGATATGTTCTCGGGCATAATTTCCAGCATTCGCCAGAGACCGCAGAGATCTTTCGTGGCGGACAAAAAATCCGCCCATTGTTCGGTCGGCACGGTCTGTGGGTTTACTTCTACCCATGACCAAGACCCCGCCAACTGCTCGGCTTTTTCTATTTTCTCCGAACGGAGCAATACCCCGCTCCCATACCCTGATTGCCCTATGACATGAGTTGCTAGATCAATGGCTAACCTTTCCGGACATAACGGTAAAAAAACTCCTACCGCCCATCCGTGTTTTTCACTTTCGGGGCGTAACTTTTTTATGGAGTAAAACATTATTACTCCTTTGCCCCACTTACCACAATACGCGTCGCCCATAAAGACGCGCAAAGCTTCCTTGTATGCCTCCAGCGCTTCTTCGGCTTTTGCCTTAAGAAGCTCTGTATTTTTTTGCGTTTGTTGCCAATCTATTTCACTGACAACAACTTTTTGACGAATCTCTAGGAGTTCGTCCAATCCGCTAACCGCTATCGCCTCATATATTTCTAATGCGAGGCGACTGCGTTTTTCATTCTCACAATTCAATATCGTGAATTGTTCCAAGAAGCTTTTTTGTGCTTCTTGATAAAATTTTTCACTAGGCACAAAAGCCCATGTCTGATTTTCCATTGTTTTTGCTCCTTTTTCTCCCGCATATAGCCGCGGGTAGCAAAATGTTTTGTAAAGACCAATCTTGAGCTAGTGACAGAGTTGTCATGAACTCAAGAAAGGGGCAAAGCGAAAACGAATTTGCTTTGCCACAATAAAAAACTATTCAAAAGAACAAAAAACTTATTTTTGCCCCAGCTTCGCTAATAAACGAGCTAGGGCTTCTTCACGATTTTCTTCGGTATTCTCAACCTCCGATTGAGAATCTGAAAATTTCTGTTCAGCGGAGGCAAGTTCGGCTTCCAATCGACTAATCTTAGTCTGGATGTCAAACTCACAATCCGTACGCACCTGCGGGTTGACCACAATGACCGGCCCTTTGCCATTTTTTGCGATCTTAAACCCTAAGGTGCACACCCAGATTTCGCCAGCCTGCGGCGGATAGTCCATCCACTGTGCCGCTTTGGCATTGCAGACGAAGACAGCGGGCTGATTGTTATAACGAGATAGTCCGCCTTCCGCCTGTCGATTCTGGACGTCGCCAGTGAAGGATCCTTTGGCCAGAAGTTGTTTTTGACCTTTGTGGTCAACATCTTCAGCAAAGGCAACCTCCACGCGATTGCCGTAGCCGCGCTCCTGCGCGATGCGTTTCAGCTGACCTTTTAACCCCATCAGCTGATCAGACAGATCGCGCTCACGCGGACTGACGGAAACGTTCGTTTCTAGCCAAGCAACCGCGCCGGCCAGCCACTGATCCAGAGTGCTGGAACGGCCGATGGAGAAAAATTTTTGTCCAATTTCGGTCGTTTCCAGTTCCGGTATGGCCAGCTGTACGGCTGTCTTCTGCCGTTCACGGCCGTACCCGGCATCACGCTCATCGCGCAAAATGGCCAGCGCTGAAACGCGGCCAACAATACGAATCGCTTCTTTGGCCAGCGCTACCGCTGACTCTGCGATTGACTCGTCGTAGTCAACCGCTTCCCAAAGAGCTTTGGGGAATCGGGCCAGACGTGCCTGTTCGCGTTCGGCAGCGGCATTACGGACAGAGGCAATCAGCTCACGCGCTTCTGTTACGTTTTGCAAAACATCGTCGTAACGACGTTCAGAAAACGCTTCTGAAATCGCATCTTCCAGCATGTGGGCGCGCCGCTGCTCGTCCTCGGTCGCATCAACGAAATCTTCCCGAACGTACCGTATGTCGTACAGATCGTCGGCGACTTCGTCGCACGCTTCTTCGGCTTCGCGCTTGCAGGCAGAACGCTCGGTACAGAGTGTGGCGAGCGTCCCAACCAACTCACTGGCTTCGGTACAGTTGGCGAGCACTTCATCGTAGCTGGCGGATTTGAATAAATCCTTGGCCTGCTTGATGAGGTTGCGAGCGCGCGTTACTTCAGCGTCCACGAAATAAGTGTCGTCAACGCTACTAATAGCGTTTTCAACCTCTTCCTCCGTGGCCGCCAGTAGCTGCTTGGTCGCTTCGTACTCGCCACCAATCTCGGTTTTGGCTTGTTCAGCCGCCGCCTTGAGCGCCGCTATTCGCTCCGCAATATTTTCCGCGGAGAGACCAACAGCATACTCGGCGATGAGAGTTTTAAAACGGTTCTGTAACGCCGAACCAAGTTCGGTCGTGCCATAGTCATACCACGGCACTTCCCGCGGCAAAGACAGTGCTTCACGACAACTTTTTTGCAATAAGCGCTCCAATCCTTGTGCGGTTTCTTTTTCCGCCTCTTCCCGTTTTTCCCGCAACCGAATTTGAAAATCCGGATCCGAGTCGGAATAAAGCGACGGGAAACCAATCACCGGCTCGCCCTCACCGTTGTCCGTCCATGTAACTTCTACGGCCGTCAACAGTTCGGACAAATATGGAAACACGCTGTTTGGATCAGAGATCCAAGAAGTGTGCTCCACTTGTGAACGTGCTTCTTGCCAGCAACGCTGAATGCGCGCGGCTTCCAGTTTTTCCACCAATTCTTTAATAGTCTTGGCGGAATACGAGCCACAGCGCAGTTCAACCGCGCGGCCACTTGGAAGCATAACGCTTTCCGCTGAAATTAAGCGAGCAAATTCCTCGCTCACTTCGGTTCGCGCGTAGCAGGTGTTCCAATCTTTCCCGTACATGACAGTCAAGGTTTCACCCTCAACTGTCAGTGTGTCGGGATTGTCGGCTAACACCTGTGCTACGAGCGTAGCATCCAGCTCGAGTAGCCGCAGCATATTCTGATCGGCAATGGTTTCAACCGAAACCGCGCCGCCTAGCCGCGCAAACAGCCACTCCTTCCATTCATTCTGGGACATGATTTTAAAAACATTCTGTCCCGCCCGAATGTTGAGCTCTTTCGCGCGGTTTTGCAATGCGCGATTAAACTCAATAATTTCTTGCAATACTTCTTTTTTTGTCATTTTTCTCTCCTTTTTTATTTTTCTTGGTAAGCAACATCATAAACACTACCGCGCGTAATATTCATAATGTTGCTTACCAAACAGAGAAAACTTGTAAAAGAACACTGGTTCCGCGCTATGTATAACCAAAACGCAAACACCCTCGCCTTGAGAGTACGAATATGTTTCACACTCTCAAAAAAGGGTGGGTAGCTTTTAACCAAAGGCGCTACCCAGACCTAAAAGAACTAAAATCTAACTTTCTTCCTCTTTTTTTCCCTGCCGTTTGGCCCATATGTGACCAAAACAACAGAGAAAAGCTTTTCATGGCCGCGAATGATACTTCTTTGCATCCACGACCGAACCTTTGTCCACACATCACTACCGTGGACCTCAACAATAAATTTTACAACTTCCGCCTCGGCTTGCGACGGAACAAAGAACCGCTGCCATTCTTCCTGAATGGCGTAATCCATGAGATTGTTCTCATGGTTGAGTACTAACTTTTTTTCCATTTTTTTTCCTCCTTTTTAGATAACCATCCGCCCGGCCAACCAGCTGGCGAAGACGGCTGGAGCTTCGTGGTGGTTAGTATCCGCCACTCGCTCCTCTTTCACCAACTGCCCATTGAAATGGACTTTGGTTACAGAGGCAACCGAATCTTGCTCTGCGTCAAAATTTGGCGCGAGACCAATTTCGGTTTTAACGAGTTGTGGCGCCACTTCGGCCAACCACATCGGATCTGTCGCGGTAATCATGGACACCAGCTTCATTGTGCAGAGGTATCCTCTGCGGTTTTTGAACTGGATGTTTTTCGGTATGCCCGTTATCCACTCCGGGCCGCCGCTGACTACCGACTCGCGGGCCTTCTGGCGATCATCACTGCCGCCATTGCGATACTCACCCCCGCCAATAGAATGGTAGAGGTGATCTACCATACCGGCCACGCAGGACTTTAGGATGTCCTCGCGGTTGCCGGTGGAACGGAAATCGCGAATACCCTGACTGCGCAGAGCGTCACGCATTTTATCGCGCGACTGCTTTGCCTGAAAATATGCTTTGGCGAAGATGCCTTTTTCGCGCATTTCATCGCCGCGCATATTTCGGGCCGCGTTCCAAAAATCAAGTTCAGCCAAGAGATCACTCTTGGTCTCACTCGTTAAGGAACGCCAGTTCTCCGAGCGATCACGCAAACCGCCCTGTTCCAGAATGGCAGTGACTGTTAATACGTCATCAATCACTCCTCGTTCAATGGCTTCATATACCATGCGTGCGTACTGTACACTAACGGGCATACGAGCCATAAAACGGCCCATGGCATTGATACTGCCATCTTCTTCCATGGCGCCCAGCGCTTTCAGAGAACGGTGCGCCTCTACTAATGAATCAGAGAGTACCTCATGGAAAAACGGCAGCTCGGTCGCGTCGTAACCGGCCACGGCCAGACGCAAAACAGTCTGGTCCAACCGTGTCCGTAAAATCTCCGGCACCGGGTATTCCGGACGGTTACTAGTGGGGCAATGGTCGGAATATGCTCCGTCGCTTACCCGACCAGTCCGGCCGCGGCGCTGTTTGGACTGCGCCTGCGAAATCGGCGCGAGAACGAGGGTTTCAATGCCATCTATAACCTCCATTCTCCGCTCCATTCCCGAATCCACCACAGCCAGTTTCTGGCCAATTGCCAGAGACGGCAGTAATGTCCTGCCGGTCTCAAGACTATTGGTGGAAACAACCACCTTCGGCCGTTGATACGACCGATAAGCCCGGTCTTTTTCTCCCCGTTCCAGCTCTGAATGAAACGGGAAAAGCTCTGCATCCAGCCCTTCCAGTTGCGAGATTGTTTTGGCAATCTCACTTTTTCCAGGTTGAAAGCACAGAACATCGTAGCCGTTGGCGACGTACCAGCGGATATCGCTTTCAATGCTGTCGCCGACCTGACGGTCAACGATCGGAAACTGTCGCCCGGGCACCTTAAAAATGGGCGCGTTATTCCGCTTAGCAGATAACTTTTGGCTATCCATCGTCGCGGACAACGCAATGATTTTTTTAAATGGCGTATCGCCATCACAAAGATGTTTCCACGCCCATGCTTCTAAGGTGCTTTGGTTGAGGTTCCACTGATGGAGCTCATCCAGCACCAAAATATCAAAGCGATTATGGTGCGAGAGTTCTCGCACCAAGGCCAGCGCGTCCGTGCAATACAAAATTTTTGTATTGTGGGAATCGCACTTATACTCGCCGGTGCGGTAACCAACCACGCCGCCGATTTCATGGCCCATCATCTCGGCCACATACTCTGATGTGCCGATAACGGTTTCAATTAACGGTTCGGTAACAAGTACCGACTGGCCCGCCTCATAAAACCACTGCGGGACCATGGTGCTCTTGCCGGAACCGGTTTCCGCTTCCACAATAATGTATGGCGCATTACACGCCATAATCTCATCATGAAAATTTACTATCGGCAACTCTTCAACTGCCGTTTTTTTCGTTTCAATCATTTCCATTCTCTTTCTCCTTCTTGTCCCGACCTCTTGCAGGCGGGATTTTCTTTTTTTTATTTTTCTCACTTGAGACGCGCGAAGCAAAGACAACGGATAACCGTTTCTTCGCGCCGCGCGCCCCAAGCGAGTGGAGAGAGATTTATTTTGTTGTCTAGTAGGCATTTCTGCCAAACCGGCCGGATACCACAAAACAACGGGCAAAAATAATGGCTCGCTTGTTGTAAAGGGCTGACGGTGAAGTTTTCCCTCACCTTGAGTTCACTATCTTTTTGTCATCCCGCACGTGATGCGGGATCCAGAAAATAATAAACTCAAGAAAGGGAGGGATTCTGTAAATAACCAGAATCCCTCGCGAAGGAAAAGCGTAGCGAATTAACTGCTTCGCTTTCCCCAAAAGAGCTATTAGGTTATCCTGCCAGCTTCGGCAGAATAACTTTCTTCCACACCTCCTCGCTCACATGGAGCAAAAAAGATGTGTTTGAGATGATCCCCGCTTCCGGCGAAGAAGTAAAACCTTCGGGCAAGTACGCCTGCAAGTTCACCTCCTGCTGGAATTTGCGGGGAACGGCGAGAGAATACTGCACGCCGCCGTGCTTTGCCGCAATCGGCCCGTTGTCCTTACGGATAACGGTGATGCGGCAACCAGGGCGGGCTTCCAGCCGTTCGGTCAGCGTCTGGAGATTGAAGCGTGGCTTTCCAACCACGTCAACCAACCAAACACCTTCCGGGCTAATATCTTTTGTGTCCACTTTATAACATTGTGGACACTCCATTTCACCGTCAAAATAAACTATATTACATGGTGCGCACCAGCTTATTTTGACAGGAGTTGCTTCAGCGGCCAACCTCTCCGCCTCGGCAACGGCGGACTCAAACGCTTCCACCTTAGCTTCAAATGAAGCTTTGGCTTCGGCGTCCCCGGATACCATCGCGACGAAATCGGCAAAAAGTTTCCCCTTCGCCTCCTCCGATGCCGCCGGATTATTCGGGTTAAAGGGAGGTAAAGTTGCCATACCTTTCACCAACAGCATAGCTGTTGGTGAAAGGGTTTTTGCGGTCTGTGCTGCGCGCGGGCCGTCCAGCACCGCGGCATCGCTATCCAACTCCGGATAGACAACTCCGCAGGCCTTCATGGCCGCGGTCAAACCGTCGGCGTCCGGGTCGGCGACGATAACCGTCCCGCTTTCGGCAAATTCCCCCTCACCAACGAGGGAGGAACAGGCGGGGTCGACGCTGCGGTTGCTGACAACGGCGTCGTCGCCGAGCAGCTCCCGAACTTCATCAACGGCCTGCCGAATGGCCATCTCGCGGTCGTTGTAAGGCCCACTACCAACGTCATGATGATCGCGCAATACAACCGCAACCGCGCTGTTCATGAGTTCGCGGATGGTGGTCACAAGCTCGCTCGTAGCAGGCGTGTCAATAAAAACTGCTTTGATACCTGCTTTCGTTACAACGTCCACGACCGATTGGCGATCAGACGCCGCAAAAAATTTAGAAAAAAATACTGGTACTCCACTAATCTGAATTGAAAACATTTTTAGTTCTCCTTTGTTTTTTTGCGACTCTCGCGAGACGCTTGATATATTTTTTCTCCCTTCGGATGGTCGCACTTCTCTTGCCAGTTGCAAGAGCGCGAATCGCGTCAGGAGTTTATATAATTCATCTCAATCCGAGACAGTGTGAGCGCGTACGCAACTGCTCAAGCATCAAGCAATGCGCCACGCGCACGCTGTCTCGGACGAAAGTGATAAAATTATTGTAAAGAACATTTTATCCGATTCTCACTCTACCAATCTTTGGGACTGATAGCGTAGGAAAAGGAGGGATGTTTATAATTAACATCCCTCAACTTAAAGAACATTGAAAGCTAGTATTTTACGAGGCCGCTTTCTATCGCCTCAAAGAACTTTTTCTCCCCGGATTGTGACTATTTGTCATACGCGGGAAGCTTCTGCCGTCATTGTGACGGCTTTTGGTGAGGAATCTGCTTTCCTCGATGGCTCCAGTACGGTTTAATTTATTAAGCGCGGTGAACATGGATACGTCCGCGCTGAAACGACTATACTTCAACCGGCATGACCGTGCCGAGTGCGGTATGGGCGTCGTGGGTCATCGCCACAGTCGCCCCTACACCCGGCTGGAACATGCCCACCCATTTGGCCTTAGCGTGGTAGGCCATGGCCAAGGAAACTGTCAGCCAGTTGGGACCGCGGCCGGAGATGACCAACCCCTTTTGTTCGGGGATGGCCGGCGGCACGACCTTATCCAGGTCGGCGACATTGAACGTGCCGCCCTCAATTTCAAACTCCAGCAACATATAGTTGCCTTTGTCTGAAACTGAGAACTTCAGGTTCGGGCCGGAACCCTCGCCTTGCGGCTCGTTCATGCCGATCCCGATCGCGCCGAGGCGGGGGTCGTTGAGGGAGGCGCAGGCCGGATGCACGCCGTGCACCAGCGCCAGCCCCAAAAAAGCCGGCATGGCGCCGTCAAATACCGCGTGGTCGGCACGGCCTAGGCCGAGCGACCGGAGGTATTGATCAATGACCGGCAGGTCAGCGCCGGCCCAGTTGAAATCCGTCTTCACCCTGCCGTTCGACAGGGTTATTTCTTCTTGCTTTTTTTCGATCGCTTCTGCGATCGAATTAAGTGAAAAAACTTTTTGGGAAGAGTTCATAGTCTCTTCCTCCTCTCTATTTTTTTTGGCGAGCGTGCATTCGCCCGCCGTAATATCTATAATCCGCTGCGCAATCAGCCGCAACAGATTAGAGTCAATTCTCGCCCCCCGTTCCAATCCACAGACCGTACCGGCGATGGGGGCATCTGCCGACACGTTTTCAATCTCCTCATCGCCACTCAATCGCGACTTGAGGAGAGCCAGACAGCGCAAGCCGAGTCGCTCGCCAAAAACGCGCCACTCACCGAGCTCATCATCGTTAGACGAGAGCACAATGAAGGCGTCGCACTTGGCAAAAATCGCCTCATTTTGCTCACTCCGCCGTCCGCCAACATCCACCAACGTGATGGGGATGTCGCAGTTTTCCAACCCGTTCAGGACATAGTCCATGAACGCGCTGTCAAAATTGCCTTTGTGGCGCAAACGGGCGACGAGCTCCTGGCTCATCTGGTTGCTCCATGTGCCCTCTCCGTCCGGAGCGCACCTGAAGACAAACAAACTCTCTCGTGGCAACAACCGTTTTAGGTTCGCCACCAGAACACTCTTCCCCGAGTGGGGAGGTCCGCAAATGACTATCTTCATGATAGCCACCTCCTTTTTTCCCACGCTCGTGGGAAAAGATATTTGTTTCAATCCGAGACAGTGTGAGCGCATACGCAACTGCTCAAGCATCAAGCAATGCGCCACGCGCACGCTGTCTCGGACGAAAATGATAAAATTATTGTAAGGAACATTTTTTTCCGATTCTCACTCTACCAATCTTTGGGACTGATAGCGTAGGAAAGGGAGGGATTCTGTAAAAACCAGAATCCCTCAAAACCGAGTGAAAAGACTACTGAGCTACAGTGTCAATTTTTTCAAATTGATCAAAAAGTTCAGCAACTTCTTCTCTTTCAAAATAAAACGGAAAATGCCTTTGAAACAAAAATGCTTTTGCATCCGAGTACTTCTTTGCCACCACAAACGGCGGCACCTCGGTTGCTCTATAATTGACGATGACCGTTAAGTCATCTTTTATGCTGTCTTGGGTGTATGTCCCACCAACTCCAAAAGCAGACAGTATCAAAAGAATAACGGCTGCAACAAAAAACAAAGTTTGTACTGTGCTTTTTGTTGTGCCTGGGTAATTTCCCCAATGCCGTACATACGAAAAAATCCACGCCGCTACAATCAATACAACAATAATTTCTTTTACATATACATAATGTATCTCCTTCTCCCGCGTATAGCCGCGGGTAGCTAATTTTGAAAGACCTACTCAATTTTGAGCACACTACCTTCTGTCATTCCTGCGAAGGCAGGAATCCAGAAAGGTAGTATTCTCAAAAAAGAGGAAGAAGTGAATGTCGCTCCCTTATACCGCTGCTCACTTCTCCCATAGAAGCAGCGGAGGGTTTGTGCTTTACCTGTTTTTCATATTATTTTTCTCCTTTCTCCGATTATTCGGATCGGAAGTGATCAATATTATCCGCAATACGAACTGTCGCCGTTATTCCCAGGGCATTGTGCCCAGGGAACGCCGGAGCCGCAGGTGCAGACACGGTTACCCTCGGAGTCATACTCCGCGGTAACCTGCAAAACTACGGATGGCTCGCCATCCTTGTCTTTCGAAACAACCGTGTTTTTGTTTTCGAAAGTATTTGCCATAGTATTTGTCATTTTTTTCTCCTTTTTAAAGAACTTCTTTCAATTCTCACCTTACCAATTTTTACAACTGATAAGGTGGGAAAAGAGGGGATTTTGTAACAAATCCCCCAGGAAAGATCTTGTTTGCCGACCATAGCGCGAGGCCTTGTGGTCAGTGCTTCCACCGGAGTGGATTTTAGCGGGTCGCGGCATCCTATTTCTTGGACGCTCGCCGCTCATTTCTTCGGGTACATTTTCGTCCCACCCGATTAGGACGAATCTAAAGAAGGGGAGTTTGTAAACCAAGGCGGCACTTCCCCTGGCCGCAGAACAGGATCAGTCTTCGTTGTCGTGAAATTCACAACGATAGACCCCCTGTTCTTTATTAAAACTAACTTCATACACCGAGTAATAGCACGACTCGGTGTATGAATACGCCTCTCCATCTTCATGATATATATCCATCCATGAAGATGGCCTCCAACGTGACAATCCCCAATCTCCTTTTTCAAGGAGATATTCATAGACGGCCTTTCGGCCGTCTATGAAACCGTCATCTATTAACTCAATTTTACACGCGTCTAAAAAAAATTCATCTAGACCCGTGTGTCTTTTGATTTGACAGTAGGTTTCAACTTCTACTGCCGCCCCTTGATGAGCTTTGAAAAACTCCTCAAATGTCAGCCATCGGCTGACATAATTGGAGTTTTTCGTGGGGCTGTACCCGGAATGGACACGATAGCCACCGCCCAAATTTTTTATGGCTTCTACCGTGTCCCTGTTCCACGGGGACATTTCCTTTCCCAGAATCTCTTTTACTAATTCTGGGGTTAACAACTTCGTGTCCTCAACTCGGACACCTTTAAACTTTTCATCTTTGCCGGAGCCTGTGCCCCGGAAAGAATAAAAATAAATTTTTTCATTATATTTTATCATTTTCCATCCTTCTCCCGCTCTTGGCCGCGGGGAATTCGTCCTGCTCTACCGAATCGGTAGAAGTGAGGAAGAGTTGGTAAGAACTCTTCCGTTAAACCCTTTCTCTGCTTACCCAGAGTTTTTTTAGCCGAGGCGGACGACGAGTTCGTCGTAGACTTTTTTTCCGTCTTCGGCGTTAAACTCAACGCCGCGGGGCGAACCAGCGGCTTTGGGATGTCCAGCGAATTCAATGCCAGCGACCATTTTTCCGCCGAATTCATATTCGGACTTGGGCTCGCAGTAAATGGAAACGGACTTGTAATGTGTCCGGTGAACCACTACCACGGGAATCCCGTCCTCATATGGGCGACTGGGATCGAACGGATCGTTGGCGCCGATGACCCAGTATCCGACTTTGCCTGCGATTGCCACTCGACAGTTAGTATAGGCTGCCTCCGATTGCTCTGTCGCTGCCTGCCCGATCTGGATGATTTCCGCATCTGTTTTGGCCATCATGGCCTCCACGATTTCGGTTACATCCGTCGGTGCATCTGCATTGGCGCGAGGAAACTTCAGGTCGCGGGCGAGTTGTCCGACGCCCACCATGTAAAGCAAAGTGGGAACGAACTTGTCGGAACACACCGAACTGCCATTGAGATCAACCTTTTCCATTAGGTTAAAATCGACTTCCGGCAATTCTTTGCCAGCCATGCGCAGAAGCCCGACATAGGTATCGGCGTCGATGTGGGTTATTTCCACCACATCATTGTCGCCGACAACAGGAATGCGGTCGTCGCTGCATGGCGCCGGCTGGCCGGAGTATTCACGGTGATGGTCGAAGTGATTACGACCATCCGCCAAACCTGACTCCAGAGAAAAACCATTTCCGCTTGCCTTCACTACAATCATGACTTTCATCATTATTCTTTCTCCTTCTCCTTCTTTTTTTTTCTTTTCTCCCTTCGGATGGTCGCACTTCTCTTGCCAGTTGCAAGAGCGCGAATCGCGTCAGGAGTTTATATAATTCATCTCAATCCGAGACAGTGTGAGCGCATACGCAACTGCTCAAGCATCAAGCAATGCGCCACGCGCACGCTGTCTCGGACGAAAATGATAAAATTATTGTAAGGAACATTTTTATCCGATTCTCACTCTACCAGTCCTTGGGACTGATAGCGTAGGAAAGGGAGGGATGTAAATTACGACATCCCTCAACAAAGAACATAAAGACTGATTTATTTGCGCGGAGCGTCTTCTATCCTCCGCGAAAGAGCATTGGCGATAGCGCGTAGCCTTGTCGCCATTTTTTTCCGTCATTCTGACGGAATTTTTTGCCGGTTTTGGTAACCCAGTCGTCGGCTGACTGGAAAAGCGAGTCGCGGCATCCTATTTCTTGGACGCTCGCCGCTCATTTTTTCGGGTACATTTTCGTCCCACCCGATGAGGACGAAGCTGTGGAGTTTGGGCTAGATAGCGCCCATTTTCCACAGTTTAAATGTTGCTTCTTCGGCTCGATTACCTGAGCCGGAAGCAATATTTTTTAAACGGGTGACGTACGCAACCCGTTTATTATTATTGTTGGCGGCCTTGCGGACGCCGTCATTGATGGCGGTAGCAACATCGCCACCGAGACTTGCGAAATTTTTTGCTCCCGTCTTGGCGACGAAAGCGTTTTGTAAAGCGAGAGCCATTGTAGTCATAATGGTTCTCCTTTCTTTATTTTTTAAGATCGTTCTCCCAAATTATTGGAAGAAAGTTGCGAAGACGATTTTATCTGCCCTCTTGAGCAAAAACCAGACCGTAATATAAATAACTGTATGCCGTGGTTTTATTTTCTTCTTTCGCAACCCTCTGCCAATATTTTTTAAATATAAAAGGCAGTACCTGTCGTAACACTCTTTGCCGGGAAAGAGAATGTCACAACACCTACTGCCTTTGGGCGCAATAACAATAAATAATTGTTATTTGGTGTCTTGTGAACAATGCCTCTCTCCTTGCATTGACCTTTGATAATTTAAAGTTTTAATGTCCTTGTTTTTTTAGTATGTAATAAGTATAACATACTATTAAATATCTGTCAAGTACCTGATTTACTATATACTATTACTTACTACTTTTTCGCTTTCTTTCTTTTGTTTTTAAAAATGCTTCATTACTTGCTACTTGCCAATTTAATATTATTTAACTGCAGTATAGCATACTATTAAAATACTGTCAATCCCGAGTACTCAGGATTAGCTAAAAATAGCCAAAAAATACCTTACATTTTTGTATTTTTTAATATTTTAAAAAGAAAAAATCAGGACTTACTTTTTTTCTAAAATCATAGTACGATAGAGGTATGCCTACTTATGCCTACAACAAACGAGCCAAATTTGACTATGAAATCGGCCAAACCTATGAAGCCGGCATTGTTTTGCTTGGTTATGAGGTAAAATCAATAAAAACCGGTCATATTAGCCTAAAAGGGTCGTTTGTTACTCTAAAAAACAGCAAAAATAAAAATCTTCCTGAGGTCTGTCTGACAAATTGCCAAATACCGCTATATAAACATGCCGGCAAAAGAGATGACTATGATCCTAATCATTCTCGCAAATTATTGCTAAAAAGTTCTGAAATTAGACAGCTAATCGGTAAAGTTAAAGAAAAAGGCTTGACATTGATACCGATTAGAGTGTATAATAAGGGTAGCTTGATAAAGCTGGAATTTGGCATTGGCAAAGGAAAACGCAAAATTGATAAAAGAGAAGATATTAAAAAAAGAGAAACAGAGAGAAAGCTGGAGCGTTTAAAAAAACAATATTAAACTCTCAATACACTATCCCGGAGTAGGGATGTTTTATTACCCCACAAATCAACAAATTTACAACAAATAAAACAAATACCACGCACGACTTTCATAAAGACATGCTTCATGTTAGCAGATGCGCACGAGCGAATGTATTTGTAATATTTGTGTTTGATTTGTTGATTTGTGGGTACTTGGGGATGCTCGGCTTCGATGATTCGTCCTTTTATAATGAGCGAAAACGAGCAAGGCTACATTATCTCGTAAAACCATTGTAGCAAACATAAATGCAAAAAACATTTTAGCAAAAGCCAAGGCGGCTTTCAGTCTGCCTGCTTTTGCGCCAGTTGTTGCCTAATCCCGAGTTCTCGGGACGCACGACCATCCGACCTTATGACGCCTGCTGGTGAGTGTTCGGGTGTTATCTTAGCAGGTTAGGCAAAATGGCGCTGTTCTCAGCCACTTGCCGAAACCATTGAGAACTCACCGGTGATATTTTTGTCTTGTTTTCTATATTGCCGGCAAGATTAAACCAGACTATTTTTCGTACACTTATTATAAAAAACGTGTCAGACAGGGGTTCGATTCCCCTCATCTCCACAGTTCAAGAAATGTTTACCGTGCCCACACTTGATACCAAACTATGTAATACGAATACGCTGTACGGACTTACATGAACGGTGCAACTCATGCGAATCTACGAATTACGAACGCAAAAATCGTCTAACGGTAACTTATATCATTCATTATTTGTGGCATTTGCATTGGTTGCGCAAAACTTTAAATCCAAATGCCACATTCGCATTAACGGATCGCACGACAAATTAAAACCAACCTAACATTACTTCTACCATGAGAAGAACCTACCGACGACCAAAACCAAAAATTGATAAGAATATTTTTCGAATCAATGGACAAATTACCGCGCCTCAGCTGCGTATTATTGATGCTGATGATAATAATATCGGCGTGCTAAGCACCCAAGAGGCTCTGCGCATGGCGCAAGAACAGGAGTTGGACTTAGTGGAGGTGTTTCCAAAAGCTCAGCCGCCGGTAGCGAAAATCACGGATTATGGCCGCATGAAGTACCAGAAGGAAAAACAGATGCAAAAACAGCAGGCCAAACAAAAAAAAGTTGAGACAAAATCCATCAGAATGTCATTAAGAATCAGCGAACATGACCGGCAGTTGCGCTATAAACAAGCTCTTAAATTCCTAGAAAACGGCAACAAGCTAAAAGTTGACGTATTGCTAAAAGGACGCGAGAAACAGCTTCAAAACAAAGCGCGTGAAATAATCACTAATTTTATTAATCAATTAAAAGCTGAGGAAAGTCTAAACATTGCCGAGGAACAAGCCTTGACAAAACAACTAAGCGGCTTTAATATAATAGTCATCAATAAGTTCAAGTAATACTGCGCGGATCTAAACTGATATCAAACCATTAATACGAATTCGTTGTACGTACCTAGACTTACATGCAACTATACAAATGCCACAAATAATTTTAAAAATATTGTCTAACATTATAAATCCATAATAAATTCACTCCTACTATGCCCAAGATAAAAACGCACAAAGCAACTGTTAAAAGATTCAAAAAGACCAAAACCGGCAAAATAATAGTCAGAAAATCAGGCCAAGGTCATTTTAACAGCCGTGAAAGCGGTAATACCACTCGTCAAAAAAGACGTGATATTACCATGTCAAAAACACTATACAAAACCATTAGGTCATTAACACCATACGCTTAACATAATCCGAATTAATCCTAATTTTTATCCCTGCCTACCGGCAGGCAGGCGAATACTCCGAATGTATTTTAAGAAATTTATCAAAGCCATTCGGAGCATTCGGATGACTGGATGTAATATTAAATCCGTAAAATGAATTCGAATTAAAGGATCGTACACCAATTTAAGTACATAATAAATAACTTCTACTATGTCTAGAGTAAAAAGAGGAACAACTCATGTAAAAAAACGCCACAAACTGCTGCAGTCTGTGAAAGGTTATAAATGGGGAAGAAAAAAACTGATTCGTTTGGCCAAAACCGCCCGGACCAAAGCCGGCGCGCATGCTTTTGCCGACCGACGCAAAAAAAAGTCTCAATTTCGCCAGCTGTGGCAGATCAAAATCAACGCCTTTGTCAGAGAGTACGGACTTTCTTATTCTAAATTTATTGATAAATTAAAGAAAAATAATATTGAATTGGACCGCAAGATTCTGGCTGATCTGGCCGTAAACAATAAAAAAATCTTAGCCAATTTAATTGAAAAGATTAAATAAATGAGCTTCATTACTATTCTACAAGTAATAGCGGCTATCGCCTTGATAGTTGTTATTCTATTGCAAAATCGCGGCGGCGGTTTAGGCGGAATTTTTGGCGGCGGCGGCGGTAATGTCTTTAGCGCCAAACGCGGCCTTGAAAAAACTCTCTATCGCGCGACCATCGCTATCGCGGTAATTTTTGTTGGTTTGTCAATATATAATATAATGACATTTTAATCAATACTCTTTGTGAACGAAAAAGATTCATCTGCAGCCGCAGAAAACCATAGTACCACACTGCCGGACAGTGAAAAAAATGATGCTCAAAAAAAGAAACTGAGTTTTTTTTCACGTAGAAAAAAAAACACCAATAACAAAAATACCAACTTTGACAAGGAGCTTGTTTATTCATTAAACAAGTCAAAGGTGCCAAGTCTGCGCCAACTTAAATATACCGGCCATTTCTTGAACAAGCGTGAGAAAAATATCATTCGCATCAGCGCCGCTGTTATGTTCATGAGTTTAATTTTTCTTACCGCTCGCGCTTATGTAATTCACGTCAAAGAAGTGCCGGCCAGCGGCGGCAACTATACTGAGAATCTAACCGGTTCGCCGAAATTCATCAACCCGCTCTACTCGTCAATAAACACAGTTGACAGTGACATTACGTCGCTGGTTTTTTCCGGCCTGCTTAAACGCAACAAAGAAAACGAGCTTGTCTCTGATCTGGCGGAAAAATTTACCATGAGCGAAGATGAAACCAGTTATACATTTTTTTTAAAAAAAGACATTCTCTGGCATGATGGCGAAAGTTTTACCGCCAATGATGTTATCTTTACCTACCAAACAATCATCAATAATAGCTACAAAAGTCCATTGAAAATTAGTTATGACGGCGTTTTGGCGGAGTATGTAGATGACTATACGGTTAAATTTACTCTGCCTGAACCGTATGCCGCGTTTCTTGATCTGCTCACTATCGGCATTATTCCCATTCATATCTGGCAACAAATTCCTTCGACCACGGCTAACCTGTCTGAACTAAACCTTGAGCCAATCGGCACCGGACCATATAAATACCAATCATTTACCAAAGACAAAAAAACCGGCGTCATACGCTCTTATACACTGGCGGCCAACGATAAGTACTATGGGCAAGTCCCTTACATCACTGAATTAATATTTCGTTTTTCACCAAACTTCATTGAAAGTATCAACGCTATAAACGGAGGCGGTGTTGAAGGCACTGACTATTTGCCAAAAGACCAAAAGAATAATGTCATCGCTTTGAATAATTACAACCTGCATTATTTAAGCCAGCCGCAGCTAACCGCGCTTTTTTTCAATCAAAATAAGCTCGCGTCGCTAGAGAGCAAAAATGTCCGCCAAGCGCTTGCATACGCTCTGGACAAGAATGAATTGATTGCGGCTGAAAACAAAGAAAATACCCAAGTAATAGACAGCCCGATTCTGCCGGTCTTTGAAGACTACCAATCTCCCGATCTAACCAAATATGAGTATAACGTTGCCAAAGCCAACGAACTCCTTGATGCCGCCGGCTGGAAAATCGTTGAGGTAGCCGAGCCAATTTACAAAAAAGTTGAAGCCGAGCCTGCCCCAACGTCTGAGGGAGAGGTCATTGATGAGGAAAAAACCGTTGCGGCAGAACCAGAGCTAATAATTGAAGCCGGCGCTTGGCGCCAAAAAGGCGGCGAATATTTACAGTTTACTCTCAGTATTGTTGATCAGCCTGACACTATTGAGGTCGCGGAAAAACTGCGGTTATTCTGGCAAGATATAAATGTAAAGGTAAATATTGAACCAACCGCTCCGGAATCTTTTCAACGGGACGTTATCAAAACACGCGATTACCAGGTCATGCTCTTTGGCGCAATCTTAGGCGCTGACCCGGACCAATACGCTTTTTGGCACTCCTCGCAAATCGGCGCCAACGGTTTAAACTTGGCAAACTATAATAATAAAAAAACCGATGAATTGATTGAGGACGGACGCATTACCAACAATGTGGAGATACGCCGGCAAAAATACAACGAATTCCAAAAAATAATCAGTGATGAACTTCCGGCAATATTTCTATTTTCTCAAAAATATCCATATCTGCAGACAAAAAAAATAAACGGCTTTGATGTAAAAAGTATAATCGTATCATCAGACCGCTTCAGTAATATCTCTGAATGGTATATAAAAACAAAGAAAAAATTTGTTTGGTAAACTTTAGACATATTTTGGGGATGTGGTGAAATTGGTATACACGCATGCTTCAGGTGCATGTACCGCAAGGTGTGAGAGTTCGAGTCTCTCCATCCCCACAGAAAACCCGCGGTGATTTTTACTATACCTTAATAACGGAGCCGGTTCTCTTCGGCACACCGCTTAAACTAAAACTTAGCTTAAATGAAGTAATTTAACTCTCTCACTTTTTTTACTTCATACTAACTACTAACTTACTAAATAAAAAAATTTAATAATCTTAATTTCAAAACATTTTGCGATTCGCAATATGTATTTTGAATTCTTTAACATATGTTATTCAAAGGAAGACCTGTTTCCAGACGACCTCGAAGAAATACTGTCGCCAGTAATTCAATTGTTTCAAAAAAAGAAACCGAAGGGGGCTTGGAAATAAATAATAAAAGCACGCAAAAAACAGCAATAAACACAAAACAAACGTCCAGAATACCCAGACAACACGGGCAAATGCGTCATATCAAGCGCTCCAGGCAAGCCCTGCCGGCAAACTTGAGTGCGCGAGAAAAGCCGAACAAACCAGAATCAAGGACTGCTCTGGATAGTTTTATTGAATCTATGGACACAATCGCCCAGTCCAACGAAAGTATAAAAAGACAATCATTTAAAACAAGTTCTTCAGAGCGAAGATCTAATTTCGGAAAAAATATTTCCAATCAGCCTCAACTGAAAAAACCGCGCTATCATGATAGACAACGCCGCAACTTTCGACCAAGCGATAAAAGAGATTTTGATAATAAGCCGCCGGATGAAGATATAAAAAAACCATCCCTGCCTCAAGAAATGCAAAAACCTGTTGATTCCCTGCGCATCTATCCTCTCGGCGGGCAGGAAGAAGTCGGCCGCAACTGCACTGTTTTTGAATACGGCAGTGATATTATAATTCTCGACATGGGCATTCAGTTCCCCGATGAAGACATGCCCGGCATTGATTATATTATTCCAAACACAGTATCTTTGGAACAAAAGAAAAAAAACATTCGAGCGGTTATTTTTAGCCATGGACACCTTGACCATATCGGCGCGGCGCCAATAATGCTGGAAAAACTCGGCAACCCGCCAATCATTGGACGCAACCTGACTCTAGCGTTGATCAAAAACCGCATGGAAGATTACAAAAAAGGAACGGCTAATAATCTGAAAACTATCCTGATAAACACAATTGAGCAAAAAATTACCATAGGAAAATTCAAAGTCAGCTTCTTCCGCGTTGACCACTCAATCATGGACGCGGTCGGCGTAATTATCGAAACGCCCCATGGAACGGTAATTCACCCCGGCGACTGGAATCTGGAGCTTGATCCAATGGATGGAGAGGTTGTGACTTATAACAAACTCTCCGAGCTTCCCTCGCCGCGTATTCTGATGCTGGAAAGCTTGGGAGCGACCAGTAACAAAACAAGAGTGCCGGTCAAAACAACTCTGGCTAATCTGGAAAAACTTATCGCCGGCGCGTCCGGCCGCATTATCATTGGCACGTTTGCTTCACAAATAGAACGCATCAAAAACTTGTTGGAATACGCTGAAAAAATCGGCAAAAAAGTCGCTCTGGATGGATACAGCATGAGGGTCAACGTAAAAATTTCCCAAGAACTTGGTTATATCAAAATTCATAAAAGCACCCTGATCGGAGTTGATCAAATTCACCAATATCCGGAGAATAAAATCATCATCCTGTGCACCGGCGCGCAGGGCGAAAGCAACGCTGTTTTCGCTCGCATTGTGAATAACAATCACCGCTTCATAAAAATAAACAAAAACGATACGGTAGTTTTTTCGTCTTCGGTGATTCCAGGCAATGAAGCGGTTATCCAAAAACTAAAAGATCATATCTACCACTTAACTGAAAAAGTCATCCATAGCGAAACTATGGATATACACTCTTCCGGACACAGCAACCGCGCCGACATTCAGGAAATTCTCAGACAGATAAAACCTGACTATTTCCTGCCGGTATACTCATACTACTACATGCTGGTTGAGGCCAAACGTTTGGCTCTGGCAACCGGAATGAAAGCGGAACAAGTTTACGTGCTTGATAATGGCAGTGTGATTGAATTCAAAAAAGGACATCCGAAGCTTCTCAAAGAAAAAGTGAACACCGACTATATCATGGTTGATGGTCTTGGAGTTGGCGATATCACTAATGTTGTTCTGCGCGACCGCCAGGTTATGGCTGAAGACGGCATGATTGTGGTTATCGCCACTATCTACTCAAAAAACGGCCAAATGGTTGGCAATCCTGACATTATTTCACGCGGTTTCATCTATATGAAAGATAATAAAGACCTAATTGAAGCTACCAGAAAAAAAGTTCGGGAAATTGTCGAGACTGGAGATACCAGAACCAAAGCCGACGAAAACTTCATCAAAAATAAAATCCGCAACGACCTCGGCCAGTTCCTGTCGCAAAAGACTCAAAAACGGCCGATGGTTTTGCCGGTGATTATTAAGGTTTAATTCTTAAATTCTATTTCACCAGATTGACCAAACGGCTTTACTTTGCTACTGTGTAGAATATGAACAAACAAATCAAAATCAGATTAAACAACCAGTTGCCTTTTTTGCGTAAAACATATCATGTTAAAAAAATCGGCATTTTTGGTTCGTTTGCCAGGGGAGATCAAACCAAGGCTAGCGATATAGATATACTGGTAGAGTTCAAAAAGCCCATCGGACTATTTAACTTTATTAAATTGGAAGATTTTTTAAGTCAAACGTTGCATAAAAAAGTTGACTTAGTTTCCAAAAAAGCGCTCAAACCAACAATAAAAAAAGATATTTTAAAAGAAGTTATTTATGTCTAAAAGGGAGTTAAAATTGTATTTAACAGATATCGTTGATTCTATTAAAAAAATAGAAAGGTATGTACGCAAACTATCGTTTTCTAAGTTGAAAAAAGATGATAAAACCATAGACGCGGTTGTTAGAAATATCATCATCATTGGAGAAGCGGTTAATAACATTCCAGACAAAATTAAAACAGTTAACCCCGATATTGCTTGGCGCCAAGCAGCCGGCATGAGAAATAAAGTAACCCATGAATATTTTGGCATTGATGAGGAGACCCTATGGCAAACAATTAAAGAAGATTTACCGGTTCTGAAAAAACAAATTATAAAGCTACTAAAAGAAACTTTATAAAAAATTTAACCCTATTCAGCCACCCCGACACCATCGGGGCGGTTTTTATTTATACCACATTTACAAAAAATCAAGCCTTGGTATAATAATATTAAGGTACAAAATTTTTAAACTACTAAATTTATACTCATGTTTAAAGAAACCATTTCCAATCAAAGCATTGAAAAAAAAAGACGACTCATTTGCAGAACAGTTCGCTGATGTCAAAAAACTTGATGGTACTGAGTACATTGACATCCAGCCGGAAAAAGAAAGTGAAAAAACACCGGTTATTTTAGCGCCTGGCTGGACGCGTGACATGAATACTATTCCAGAATCATTAAAAGTTCTGCATGAAGAAAATCGGCGAGTGATCTCGCTTAATCATCCACGTATTGCTGGTGATATTACGGGGGGCAAGCTTAATGAAAAACAAGATTTATATAGTATGCCCAAAGAAATTCTGCGGCGAGCCGAATCATTACGAAAGCTTATTGATCAAACCGCCAAAGATACTGAAGAAAAAAAGGTAAGCATTATTGGTCAGTCAATGGGCGGTATGGATGCGGTTGTTGCCGCCATTATGGCGGAAAATGAAAACCCCGGAACCATCAAAAGTATTGTACTAATTGACCCTGCCGGTATTATGGGCAAAGATTCTCTATTCGGCAGTAGCGGTCTTGCTCAACGGTTTGTAAAAGACCAAATTCCCGAAAATATCGCTGTCATGAAATCAACTACCGAATCCGCGGAGGCTATACAAAATCAAAGAGTGGCCGGCAAACAATTCTTTAAATATTTAGCAAAAAATCCTTTACGAGCAATCAAAGAAGTTAAAGCTATGACTAGTGTACAAATTCAAGATATACTCATCGAACTGCAAAACAGAGGCATAGGCGTTTCTATCATTCATGGCGTAGATGACAAAACATTTCCCATGAAAAACGTTCAAAAAAACGTTAGAGGTGAACATGCAACTGGCTTCTACTCGGTAAAAGGCAGACACAACGAACTTTTTATGCATCCGGAGCAATACATGGACTTAGCTGAAGAAGCTCTCTCAGATCTTGAAAAAAAACAAACAATAAATAAGCCTAATGTTAGGAAAAAATAGAAATCGGACTGTTAAAGATTAAAATCGGACTATTGGCAAGTTTTTTAGCTTTTCCATTTGCTCACCCAAAAAATGCTCATTTTGCCAGAATCTGATTTTAACTGATTCGGATTTTAAATCAGGA
>JAUYLZ010000038.1 GCA_030698385.1 bacterium
GTGATTTGCATTCGTATATCAAAAAAAAACATATACATCAGCTAACAACTCGGTAGCGGTTCAGTATTTATTTAAAGACATCTCCCAAATTTTAACTACTAATTAATTTAATAAGGAAGAATTAAAACCTCGCTTCATCGGGATACGTTATATAAAATTTTATTTGCTTTTACTTTTTCATTTTTAAGGCAGCCCCTTTTGAAATTTTTTTGGTAAAGAAAAAAGCCGCTGGGTGATACCATACGGCTTTAGTGCAAAGAGCTTTTTGAGGCCAGCGCGAAATTTAGTCCCGCATCATATTTTTGAGCAGAGCGAGGGGTAGTATATCTCTGAGGGTGAGTGCCTCTCTGAGGGCGATTATCTCTCCAAGAGGGCTGTGTTCGTTGCCATCGAACATGATGACGATCTGGTGGTCGGCTCTGATTCCTATGGGATTGTTGCGCTCAGACTTCTGAGCGGCGATGCGGGTTTCAATGTTTTCCCACATGAGTTTTTCGGCCACCTGAAAGCGGGACCGGCAACTGACGAGCTTGTCAATCAGTCTGGTTTTCTCCTTGTGGCTGTAGAGATCGGACTCTCCATTTAGACAGCCAATGATTTTCTTTTCAGCCTCTCTGTATTTGTGGCGGAGAAAGTTAAGCGCCTTTTCCATCTCGTTCATCTCTCCAACAACCTTCTCCCCGGGGTTTACCGGCTCCATGTCATCGTGGGCATGTCCATTCCGCATGGCCTCAAAAAGCTCCTCAATGAAAGTGCCCTTCAAAGCCGCCACATTCAAAACACCCTGATTCAAAACATCCTGCATTACGTTGCCCATGTTTTTCTCCTTTTTTGATTTGTAGTTTGTACAATCGTTAGGTCAACCAGGCCTAATACTGAGAATTTAAGCATACTATCTCAATCCTGTCAAATCCAGCGATAAAAAATTTCAAAAAATGGCTTAAATTAAAGAAATTATTTGTAATTTTCTATCTCGTCCACCCAAATTGCGCTGTGGTAAGACAAAATTTAGTGATATAATCAAGGTAGGCTGGTATTTATAGTTTTACGCATTAAATACAAGCGCAACTTCAGATATACGTGACATTAGCTAAATTTATAATTAATATGTTTTATATAATTAAAAAATATTTTGTTTCAACTTTGATATTTTTACTGCTCTTGGCAGTCGGCTTTATTTTTGCCAGCCACAATTTAATTCTAGCTACAACCTACATCGGCGGCGAGCTTGGTCTAACGGATATAAAACCCTATCAAAAATATAATGAATTAAAGATAGACCAAAGCGGGATTAGCTGGAAGATAGCCGGCGTTAAACAAAATGATTATTTTATTGTCTGGTCAAAGACAAAAAAACCGGAATACCCGACGCGAGAAAGCGACAAATTTTACCGTTACTTAGGCGCGGTAAATATTAATGATGTGATTACGGCTTTTGACGGCGCCGGCATTTATTACATCAGGTTTTACAAAGATTTTCGAGATAACTGCGCTCCCAATGAAACAGATAGTGTTGATGATCAAGTTGAATGCGAGTTGTACAGCTCAGAGGTGACTGCTTATTTAGATGAATACGAGCAGGGTTGTGTTGATTCGGATGGCGGTATTAATTTGTCTGAGAAGGGATCGCTAAACAACAATTATTTAACCACCGGCAAGGCGCCAGTTGATTATTGTCTGAACTATGGTACGGCCGGAACACTGGTTGAGTATGCCTGCAAAGACTCCTCGGATATTGATAAGTGGGGTTTTGGTATAAACTTAGGAAAAAATTATGCCGGCGGCGGCATCAGCTGGAATTATTATTCCGGATCATTTGTCTGTCCGAATGGTTGTAGTGACGGCGCTTGCATTCAAGCTACTGCCAATGATTCGAGTTTAGATATTGATAATAGCAATAATGATGTTTCCGAAAGTGATATCGATACTAATCAGAACACCTCGTCTAAAACAAGTAGTGTTCATAATCAATTGGTTGATTGTACGGATGACGCATCAATCTGTACAGAAGACGAGGTATGTATGGAAAATCCGCCTGATGAAGGACTGTACTGCTGCAGTATCATCTGGGGGTGTATTCTACAAGAGAGTCTAGCCGCGCTTAATGACGAAATTGCTACTAGTACAGATGATAATATATCATCAGCAGACGACCAAGAAAATGGAGATGATGAAAGTGAAGACAACCTAAGTGAAGTTGATTCGCCTGCTGATGAAGTAGAAGAGGATGATCCAAGTTTTGATAATATTCACAAGTTTAGAATTAGAAACGCGGAGTTGCACCGCCAGCTCAAGGGCAAGATTATGTTAAAAGTTGAATCGGCCGGCGAAGCTTACTACATTCATCCGGTAACTGAGGCTATGTATTATCTTGGCCGGCCAAACGACGCTTTTGGCGTGATGCGCGAGCAAGGCGTTGGTATTACCAACACTGACTTGGAAAAAATTCCGGTTGGTGTCGGCAGTTTGACCGGTCCGGACGCTGATAGCGACGGTCTGCCGGATTTGTTTGAAGACGCGGCTGGTTTGGATAAAGACAATCCTGACACTGATAATGACGGCTATACGGACAAGCAGGAATTAGACAGCGGTTATTCGCCGGTTGTAAAGTTCATTAAATCCGAGTTTGATTTTAATTTTGGTAATATTCATAAAGGTAAAATTTTTTTGCAGGTAGAAAAAAAAGGCGAGGCTTGGTATATAAACCCCAACGACGGCAAGCGCTATTTTCTCGGCCGGCCGGCAGACGCTTTTAAGGTGATGCGAGATTTTGGCCTAGGCATTTCTAATGCCAACTTTGAGAGTATTCAGCAATAATATTTTTTTGTGATAATTAATATATAATCTAAAAATAAAAAGCGGCTTTTTATTTTGGCTGATTTTTTGAAAGAAAATGGCTGATCGCACCTTAACAAAAGGAGTTAATAATGAATGTATTTATCAAATGCAAAAATACCAAAACCGAAAATTCAGTTCGTCGAGCGCTTAATTATCTAAAACTGGAAGTTATTGACAAAATCAACGTTACTGAAAAATATGAAACAGCCAAAATAATCATAGTTGATTCATTAGCTGAAATTAAAAATCATTTTGAAAAATGCAAACATTATATCCTGCTGGATGATCCGGATTTTCCCATGCTTGAAGCTGTTGTCTTGGATAATGTTTGCACCGTAAAAACCAATCAGATATTTGGAGAATTCATTGAACTAATGGAAAGAATTTTAAAAAAATAAGGTACGACGCCATTTGCTTCTTTGCCGTTCCGGCTTTTACCGGAGCGGCTTTTCTTTGCTTAAAAGACGTGGTTAGGATTACTTGATTTTTGTTTTGATTTGCGCTAGACTATAGCTTGAACAAAAAAATAGCATAATGGAGGTGAAAACCATGGCTCTTTCCAAAGCAAAAATAAAAGATATAGAAGCAAGAATCGCGCTTCGCAGTACTGATTTTAAATACGCCAAGCTAAGCAAACGAGAGGAAAGGTATGTCATAAAAAAAATAAGAAATAACAATAGCTCCGCCCGGGAATACTTCCTGATGAATAATCAAGGATTAGTCGCGGCTGTTGTTAATAGGTACAAAAATCAGTTCAACGGTACAACCATTACTTTTGATGATTTGTATCAAGAAGGAAACATTGGCTTGATTGAGGCGTTGAAGCGGTTTGACTTAAATCGTAATTGCAAATTTTCAACTTACGCGATGTGGTATATTCGCGTGTATATTACTCGTTTTATTTTTTCCAAAGCGTCATTGGTGTGCGTGCCGCCGTCCCGAGTAGAACAGATTATCAGGTTCGCCGGTAATGAAGAGATGATTGAAAAAATCAGTGATAGTAAATTATTGAAGTTGGCCAGGCAGGCCATGCGCAAAACCTTGTCTACGGACTCGCAACTCAATGAAGCTACCGGCGAACTTGAAATCGAAGTTGTATTAAGTGAATCCGATGACGGCTTTCTGCTGGGTTTGGAAGAAAAAAGAATGGATATTAAGCTGGAAAAACTTTTTGGAGCTCTGGATGAGCGAGAACAACTGGTAATAGAATTAAGGTTTGGTATTAATGATGGCCAGCAGAAGTATAGCTTGAAAGACATTGGAGAAAAGTTGGGAATTACGCGCGAACGCGTGCGGCAGATTGAAAACAAAGCGACAAGAAAAATGACCGCACAAGCAAAAATTCTTAAAATGTCTTTTGATTGACGCCGGATTAAGTTATAAAATCCGGCGTTTTTTTTTGTTTAATTTTTAATGTTATTATTTTATCGCAACTGTTAATTTTACTTATAAATAAAAAACAGGGACAGCTTGGCGGGCTGTCCCCTGAGACAATTCATCGTATTGCTTTGAATGCCTTTATTCAAGGTATTCGTGAAAAGAACTTAGGAAATCGTCGTATTCAATGTACGCAGTTCCCAGTGTGTAACCGGGCCACTCCGGTTTTGTATATCGTACCAGCGGGCCCGTGTAGCTGTCGCCATCGGTCCAGCCAATCAAATGATTGGCATTAGCAATCTTTTCTCCGCTACGAGGGTTGCTCGGAGAAATATCAATTATTTGGAATTCATTTGTTGAAATATCCCAAACCGGCGGATTATCTTCAACATAATATAAAATTCCAAAGCCGAACGCTTTCAACTGTCGGGCGTATAATTCCCAAGTGTCATTGCCATAATTGATACTGACAAAGTGAGGATCATACTCTTCTATTTGAGCGACACTGGTGTCAAAAGTAAGATTACCATTCTTATCGCCCCAAAATACTCCATAAGTGTGGAGTCGAAAGATTGATCCTGGCGCATTGAGATCGCCACTAATCTTTAGGGTTAGAATAAACCCATGTTCTTGCGGCGGGCTGACTACCCAGAGACCTTGCACAATAGGTTCAATTATAAAATTTTCTTTGTTTACTATTTGAACCTCAAAGTTGGATAACGGCTCAATGGCAAATACCGCGCCATTGCACGCCCAGTTAATGTCTACAATGGTGATACCACCAACTTGGGCGTGAAAGACTGGCTCGTTCCGGTAATATATTAACCGGTTTTGAGCGTTAACTAACGAAACGAGACTAAATACTAAAAATAGTACGGTTGTAAAAAGAACAGCAATATTTTTTTTCATGATACTACCTCCAAAATATTTTTTTTATTTTATCCCACAAATTGGGATTTTTTTATTTTTTCCATATTTATTATAGAATATGTTATCTTAACATAAGATAATATTTTTGTCAAGCTAAAATAGAGTATGCTGTATAAGTTGAAATAAGAGTAAGACAAAACTATAAAAATATGCTATAATAATAAAGTGTTAATTACTATGTATTTATATGTTTCAGATCATGACAAAAAAGCAAAGAAAAAATCAGCTTCAGAATAAGCTGTTGATTACAACGGCGATTATGTTGACTATCGCGACACTGATTGTTTTTTTTGCGGCTTTTTCTTCAGCGCTTTAGTGTAGGGACATTTTTTAATATAAAAATTAAGTTTCTTATTTACAAACATTAATATATGAGTATTATGAAGAAAAAAAAGAAAAAAGACGATGGTGGCGCTCTTTTGCTTACCACCGCCTTTATCTTGGTTGCCGTTACCTTTATTGTTTTTTTTATGGCCTACACCGTTGATCTGCCAACGGCAAGCAGTAAGACAGCGCCTCAGGCTCACTGTGCCACTATTCAAGACGGCACATTATTAACCTCTGATGGCGCAATAATCACCACTGGCTATGATAAGTGGGGGTATAATTATCAGTCACGAATGTTCAATGGCACCTATTGTGATGCCTATCGTGACGCCGCTTGGTGCCAGCCATATAAGTATGACGAGTTAATCATGAAGTGGAACGATGCCTGGCTTGATAATAAAGATTGTGATGGTGATGATTTGCTTGATCGTCATTATGGCTACTCTGGTTATATTGGTTCGGGAGCTTTGTTGACCAATAATCAGTCTGGAACTTACGTTGATGATAATGGTAAAGAGCAGAGTTGGAATTATTTTGTAAAAATTGTCGCGGTGCCGGAAGGGTCTTTACCTGGAGCTGGAAACACATGGCTAACACCAAAAGGAAAATTAATAGGACCGTCTATTTGGGGTTCATTCGCTATTATTCAAGAGATTTATAATGACACCGGAACAGGAGATCATGGTGAGCAATTTATCTCTCCGGTTGGGCCGGGGTTTGGTAAGTTCAAGCCATAACAAACAAAAGATTAAATTAAGAAAGAAGCAGGAAGCTTCTTTCTTAATTTAATGAGTTAATAATTTTTTAGTGGCGTGAAATAATTTTTTACTATATAATATTTATATTATTAATTACTAAGCATTTTTTATGAAAAAAATTACTATATTTTTTTTAAGCATCGCTATGATGATGTTCAGTGTCAGTATTGCTCAAGCTGACTCAGCTTGGGAGGGAAAGGTTATTAAGAGCAATAATCGCGCTACGCTTTATTACGTCGGCAGTGACGGCAAACGTTATGTGTATCCAAATGAGAATACTTTTAAAAGCTGGTTCAATGATTTTTCGGTCGTGGAAGAAATTGACGATAGCGCCTTGTTTGAGATACCGCTCGGCGGCAATGTCGTTTATCGCCCGGGAGTAGTATTGATAAAAATTCAGACATCGCCAAAAGTATTCGCGGTTGGGAAAAACGGGCTGTTGCGCTGGATAAAGACCGAGGCGCTGGCCCGCGCGTTTTATGGCGAAAACTGGAATAAACTAATTGATGACGTGCCAGATTCGTTTTTTACTAATTACAAAATCGGTGATGATATCGACGAAGAAGGAGATTATGATCCGGATACCGAAGTGGCAGAAACCGACAACGTTGATGAAAATCAAGGACGTCAAGCGGCCAAAAACGTCCGCCGCGCCCATACCAAGCGTTGCCAGGTAATTAACCGCGTTATCAGTAAAGATGTGCCGCGCAGCGACAGAGCAACCGAAGCTCTGCAAAAGGTTCAGGAAAGATTATGCAAGACAGAAGATGACAGTAATAGCGATGAAACAGAAGACAAAACAGCTCCGGTGATTAGCGATCTTAACGCCACTTCTACCGCTTCCACTGCTACTATTACCTGGACCACCAATGAGGCGGCTTCAAGCAAGGTTGAGTACGCGACCGAGAGTCTGTCTGCCGCCAGTGATAAGGAAGATAAAGACAGTGGCGATAAGACTCTCAGCCACTCGCTCACGCTTACCGATTTAACGCCGGAGACCACTTATTACTATCAGGTTACTTCGGTTGACGCTAACGGTAATATCGCGACCAGCACTGAACAAAGCTTGGTTACTCTGGCCGAATAAGCAGATAATACTACTGAGTAAAAAATATTAAAAATAAAAAATAAACGCCATTTATTAAAAAGTGGCGTTTATTTTATTTGACAACATTTTTTTTAACTATTATGCTGATAGCAAGGATTAATTAATAAATTAAAAAATATGAGTTTTTTTGAAAGGTTTAAAAGCGGACCAACGCCAAAGGAACAAGAAATACAAAAACTGCTGCAAGAAATTAAAGATCGAGAGGCGCAAATAGAAACAATCAGTAAAAATTCAAAACCTTATCAAGGCCATGGTGTAACAAAAGTTGATGAAATGAATATTAGCAACCGCAAAATGTCCATTGAGCAGAAAAAAGCCAAGTTAAAAGAGCTTGGATATGAATTTCCGAATGAAGAAGTTGAGAGTGAAGAATAATTTTTTATATTTTAAATAAAGAAAAGAAGCTGAAAAAACAGCTTCTTTTGTTTGACAAAAAATTAAAATAAAATATACTATGGTTAGTTTTTACAAAGCAATAAATGCACCTTACAATAAACTCACCTCAAAAATTTTTTAAGAAAAAAAGAAGGGAGTATGACATGAACTCTGAATCAAAAAAAATATTGCAGACCACAGGCGTTCCTCAGCCGATTACCGGTCCATTTGTCAAAGAAAAAGTCGCAGAGTTTTTGGTCGTAATTGAAGACATTAGTTATTATTTAACAATATTAATTGCCGGTGCCGGTGAAAAAGAAGGATTTTATTGCCAGACAAAAATTGCCAAAGCCTGCGGCGGCATGGTTTTAGCCGGGGGCGAGCGTGAATTTTTACCGATCGCTTGCAACGGGCGGGCAAAAATTTTGGAGTTTAATGACTTGGTTTTTTTTCTAAAGAACGCCTGCTTTCAATCTGTTTTTATCTATTGCCACACAGTGGATACTACTAAACACCTGGCATAACCAAAAGAAAAGCAGGGGGAGTTTAACCAGTGGTTAGTATCTGCTTGACAAAAATTGGCAACGGGTGTATAAATATTATGATCTTTATACTTGGGAACGGTGGGTTTTTTTCCTTTCGCGAAACCGCTGATCACGCTAAATTCGTAGCGGTTTCGTTTTTTGTTTTTACCACCGTTCCCGTCCGCACTCAAACCAAGATTTTTTATCTTGGTTTTTTATTTTAGTTGACATTTTTGGGAAGTAATGCTAGGATTTTTAAGAGTATTTGTACTTTTACACAAAAATAACGGAGGTATAATGTCATGAAAAACTTTAAAGTAAAAATGTCAAAAGAAACCGAAAAAGAAAACAGTCATAACTTAAGGCCGCAAAAATTATTTTCATACCAAGATATTATTATCAAGGCGCCTGATGGTCAAACAGCCAAAGACACGGCGCAAGAGCAAAATTCCGGCTGGGGGGCTTATCAGGCAAATGAGATCTAAGAAAGAAAGGGAAAAAGCATAATGGCAACAACTCCGGTTTTAGAAACAGGCGGCAAGGTAACGGTTGAATGCGACGTCAGTTACGCGTCGCAAAAAATAATTGTGTGGCTCAAAAGAGACGGCCAACCGGACTGGAAGATTTCCATACCGGTTGAGAAAGCAGCCAATCCCCAGACGCACTACTGCCTTAGCGGTTGGCGAGTTACCGCGCGTAATAAATCCCATCCCGAATTTAGCAGTGTGTCTTTGAAAAAAACACCTGGACAAACGTCTCTGCGCCCGCGCGGCCGGCTAACTTTATTTAGCTACGTTGGGCATAAATTAATTGTGCGTTCACTGCATCAGAAAAAACCCCTGTTTCGGGTTGAGTTTTACGCTCTGTAAATATAGTATTATTGCCAAGGACTTGTTCCTTGGCTTTTTATGTTAGGAAAAAATAGAAATCGGACTGTTAAAGATTAAAATCGGACTATTGGCAAGTTTTTTAGCTTTTCCATTTGCTCACCCAAAAAATGCTCATTTTGCCAGAATCTGATTTTAACTGATTCGGATTTTAAATCAGGA
>JAUYLZ010000015.1 GCA_030698385.1 bacterium
TGCCTGGGAAATTTGCGGAAACGCAATTGATGAGAACTGCAACGGCGATTTGACCGACTGTCCGCCGTTTGGAACAATTATCGTGCCAGCGGCAGATGGTGAGGATCATGAGTTTGGATCTACAATGTTAGTCAGAGCTTACTCCCCGAGCGCGACAATGACTAGGGTTGATATTCAGAGCCCGGATGAAAACGATGTATATACACTTTATCTTTATGATGATGGCAATCATAATGATTTTGATGCCGGTGATGGAGTCTGGGGGAATACTTGGACCGTCAATGGTCCGGGAACGGGTGTTTATTATATGGACTTGGCTTTTGGCAATTATCCAGTAATTGAAAATGCGCGTACTTTCAATGTCGTTTCGGCCGGTGGTTGTATCCCGCTGCAAATTAACGGTTCAAGCAATGATAAATTAGATGTTGTTTTTATAGCTGATCAGTATACTGCCGCGGAGTTGCCTTTGTTCGCGACAAAAGTTGACCAAGCGCGAAATTACTTTGTGACCATAGCGCCTTTTGATACCCAGCAGTCAAAGATGAATTTTTACCGCGTTGACTCGGAACTGAATATGGGTTGCGGTTCTTCCGGGTCTTGGCAGCCGAATTGCAATGCTACAAATATCTATACCGCAGCCTCAGTTTGCCCTTATGATAAAGTAATTGTTTTGGTTGACGGCAATTTTTCGAGCTGGTCTACGCTAAACGGGTTTGCTATAGTTGATGCCCAGGATCCGATTTTTGACTGGAATACGGTGCATGAATTCGGTCATTCTTTTGCCGGACTGTATCCAGAATACATCAAATATTTGGGTACCGGCGGGTCAGCCAGTATTATTGTCAATTGTGACAGCAACGCGTCGTGTTCAAAATGGGATACTGTGCCTGGAGCAGGCTGTTTTGCCGGCTGTACCTATAATGATTGGTACCGATCTATTAATAGCGGTTTGATGAGAACGTCCGGATCAACTGATTTTGGTCCGGTAAATATTAATCGTATCAACGACTTATTTAATAGCTATAATTAAATAAAAATATGTGGAAAAAAAATTTATTTCTCATAACCGCCTTGGCGTCACTGCTGCTTATCAATGTCAGCGCGGTTGCGGCCCAGTCACAGCAGATTTATCTTATTAAAATTAGCTATCAGCAAGGAGACGTTGAGATAGCCGATGTCTCAATTAAGCAGGGATTTGTGCCGGCGCCGGAAAGACTGGAGGAAATGAACCCGGATCGGTATGTAGTCCAACTCAGCTCATTTAGCGGGGAAGTTCTGGAAGAAAGAATGTTCAGCATCCCTCTGCAGGTCGTGTCTGAACCGCCCAAACCGGGCGAGTCGGTAATTTTGGAAGAAGAGGTAAGAACATTGGAAACAACCGACCACTTGGTGATTTTGTCTTATCACCAAGACGGCAAAGAGATAAAGCTGTACAATAGCGATAAAAGCGAGCTTTTAGATGAGACTAATATTAGCTATCTCGCGCAAGTTTGCGGTGACGGCGTCTGTCAGGAGCATGAGAACTATATTGAGTGCCGGAACGATTGCCCAACTTCGGTTATAGCTGATGGCGTGTGTGATGATAAGATATTTTTTGAAGACCCGGATTGTTACTCCGAGCCGATTCGGCCGGCGGTTAACGATGCCGGCAAGACCGAGCCGCCGTCAGGCCTTAGCAAAACAATGATAGTAATCGGTATTATTATTCTTTTGGCAGTGGTAATCACAATTGGTTTTGTTGTTAAAAATCGGCGTTCAGGGCCTTTTACCCCTGAGAATCAATAGTCAATATTTATGTTATAATTATAGTAAGAATGAAAAAAATTGGTTTAGTCTATGCCCATAATTAATTCATCAATTAAAAAATCGCTTACCACCGGCTTAATGTTGCTGGGGTTGATTTTTGTATTTTCGCAAAGCAAAGAAACTACCGCCCAGCTCAACATCCCGCCGGATGCTATCGCGGTTCGCGTCGTTAAAAACACCGACCATATCAGTCCGGTTCGCTGGTACTACGAAAATGTCAAACAACCGGGCTCGCCCTCCCAACTGCTGGTGGATGGCTATAAGGCGGTGCGCGACGGCCGGACAGTCTATGTCAGCGCGGCTAATATAAATATTAGCATAAAGCAATGCAGTATTAGTGGGGAGAGATGTGATAGTAATCCTATTGGTTATGATTGTGGAATTGACCAAGGTTATTGCACCTATCCGCTCTACACCAATATCTATATTATTTCATATACCCAAGATTCGGTTGATAATACGGTAGATATTTTCGGACAGCTTCTGCGCAACTGGCATTTTAATACCAATGTAGTTGACCAGGCTGGAGCGGGAGGATGTTATCTGAACGGTGAAGATTTGGGAAAAGGCTGTTTTACCGATTATGAGTGCGGCGATGCCGGCAAAGCATTTTGTACCAGCGCCAAAGCAAAAATTACTCGTGATGTCCGGCGTCTGGCTGATCTGCAAGACATTAAGCTCGCGTTAGATAACTACTCAGTCGCGCACGGCGGCGGCTTGCGGTACTGTCTTGATGGTGGAGCTATTTATTCTCCACTGACAATCTGTTCTGATGATACGCAGTGTACGGCTATTAGCGCAGATTCCTGTGATTCGAATCCGTCCGGTGTTTATCCGGCTTTAACCGCCGGCACTTATGAACAGAATGTTTCGCTTTCGGTCTGGCCAAGCTGGCAGGAGACGCTGGGCGCTGAGCTGGACATAACTATGCCATTGGATCCGGTGAATAAGTTTTCCTGCCAGAGTCCTTTTGACCCGGATACCTGCTGGAACGAGGCAACCCTTCGATTTGATGGCAACATTCCAGGCGATCTGGCTGGCAAAGGTCATGCTTATATGTACCGAGCAATCACGACTGCCGCTGAGGCCTATCAGCTCTGCGCGGTGATGGAAGTCGCTACTGCCGCCGCGCCGGAATTCGCCTGTCCGGGTAGCGGCACGCTAGAAGGTATTAGTCAGGTACTCGGAGTTAATCGTTTGCCGATTATCAGCGTCAGAAATCGAATCAATGTCCCGTTCGGCCAAACGCTTGATGAATTGATCTACGCTTATGATCCGGATGGGCAGATTGTCAGCTGGGTTATAGATTTAAATGGTGTTTCTGGTATAAATGAGCAACCACCAACTTCACCAAATTATCGTAGAGTTACCGGTACGCCGAGCGCAAACGGTGATATTACTATAACTGTTACTGACAATCGGGGGGCCATTACGGAAGTGGTCGCGTCGATTATACTCGGATCTTATCTGTGCGGCAATAGCCAGCTTAATATTGGCGAGGAATGTGATGATGGCAAGCGTTGTGAAAATAATAATAATATTTGTAGCACAAATTCAGATTGTCAGGGTAGTCCTTGCGTTCCTTTAGGCGGTGATGGCTGCAGCGCTGAATGTAGGATTGAGACTCAATATGCCTGTGTCGGCGTTCCCAGTATCTGCAGGCTTTTTTCTTTGGCCTGCCAGCCAAATCCAGATCCTTGCGGGCTGAGAGTTTGCGGTACAGTTATTAATACTTGTGGCGAAAGCATTTCTTGCGGCGTTTGTCCGCTGTCCGAAACATGTAATGTTAGCGGTCAGTGTGAGGTAATACCGGCAACTGAAACTAGTTGTAATGATGGTACTGATAATGATTTGAATGGGCAAACAGATTGCGCTGACAGCGCTTGCTGGGGACAGACGGGGACGGGTGGTCTGACATGTTGCGGCTCTAGTGCTAATTGCGCTGGGATAGGGTTATGTAGTGTATCTGCTAATACCTGTACTCCGGATATAATATACCCAGTAATTGCCAGTTTAAATCTAGCCCAAGGGTCAGTGATTGTTTCTTGGAATGCAACCGATGCTGGCGGTTCACATTTGGCTACTGTTGAAATATGGCGCGCGAATGATAATGGCGGAGTGCCAGGTGCGTGGGCGCGGATTGATACTGTTCCAGTCAGCGGCGACTCAAGTGTTAGTAGCTATGCAGATACTAATGTAACAGTTGGCAATACCTACTGGTATGGCATTCATGTGACAGATGTCGCCGGCAACTGTACAACCGAGTGGCATACGAAGTGTAATACTAGTAATCCAACTGGTCAGCTAAACCCACCCGGATCCAAGAAAATTACCGTAACTGCATTAGGAACACCGCCAGTCGCGGTAATAGGCGCAAGCCCCGGGTTTAGTGGTAACGACCCATTCGAACCGGATTTTAATTCTGCCGGATCCAATGATCCTGATGGCGGCATTTTAACGTATGCGTGGGATTTTGATAATAATGGAACTATAGATTCAACTTTTCCAGATCCGGCGCAAGGCGCTTTTACCTACTCGCCAGCTGGAAACTACATGGTTAAGTTAACGGTTACTGACGATGAGGGCAGTACAAATTCGGCCACACAAACTATTACGGCGACCGCGGCCGGAGCGCCGGGCGATGTTCGTTTTAGTAGCGCTACCTTTTCCGGCGCAGAAAATTCTGGACAAATAACAATTACCGTAGAGCGTATTGGCGGATCAACTGGCGCTATATTAGTAGATTATACCACTAACAATGGCACGGCCATTGGAGGTGGGACAGACTTTACAACAACTCTTGGTACGTTAGATTTTTCTAACGGAATAACAACTAGGTTTTTCATAGTACCAATTGTTAATGATACATTGCCAGAGACACCGGATGAAACGTTTTCTGTTATATTAAGCAACCCGGTTGGTACTACTATAGTAGCTCCGATTACGGCAACTGTGACGATTATTGATAATGATGTAGCTGATAGCACTCCACCAGTAATCTCAAATGTTCAGCCGCCAAACAATTCAATTTTTACCGGAGGTACTACGAGTAAAATCATTTCTTTAGATACCAGTGAAAACGCCCAGTGTCGTTACCATACTGATAGTGCCGCGTTTGCCGTCAATTTTAATTCAGGCACACTTTTTGGCGTTACCAATAACACGACTCACAATTTTACCTTCGGCGGCATGACCAATGGCGGTAGTTACACACTGTACTATCGTTGCATGGACGCGGCCGGGAATATCAGTAGCGCTACGCAACATAATTTCTCTGTTAATACACCGCCGGTCGCGAGCTTTACTTACGTTGTGAGCGGGTTAAATGTGCAGTTTACTGATACCTCAACGGATGCTCAGGGAAACGGTACAATTAATAGCTGGAATTGGACATTTGATGACAGCACTACTTCAACAGAGCAGAATCCATTACATAATTACGCGAGTGGTGCCTATGTTGTAGATTTAACCATATCTGATGGTATTGATAGTCATACGGTAACTAAGGGTGTTACTGTTTCAAGCGCCGCATGTTCTGATGGGCTTGATAATGATTCAGATGGTTATACTGATTTTAACATTGGAGGTTCCGCGGCGGGCGGTGATCCGGGGTGCAGTTCTCCTTCTGATACCGATGAAAAAACATTGGTGTATTTTAATCATCCTCTTTTATCAGCATATTTTATCGTACTTGAAGGCGCAGTAACCCCACAGGAAATAAGTGTTATATGCACTGGCGGCACGACTGAATCTTTTCAGATTCATTACCAGATTCAGCAAACATCATGTAGCCCTGTTGATCTTCTGTGCGATCCCGATACCATGGCGGAGGTTAGCATACTGTCCAGTCGTGATGTGTTGCCTCAGAGTGGAGACCTAACGTTTACTACCTGTAATGATGAAATCAAAACATATACCCTTTCCCTCAATAACGATACGTTGGTTGAGCCAACTGAAGCATTTAGAACTATGATTAATTGGACAGGAGCGCCTCAGCTGGTCCCACTATGGGTTAATGTCAATAATAGTTCATTTAATCAAGAACAAATAGGTGTAAGAATTGTAGATAATGATTTATGAAAAATTATAAAATCAATGACGCGCAACCTAAACCAGATGAAGGTATAACTGCTGTGTCAAAATTTAATCCAAAGATAATAATTAGCATTGCTTTTATTATAGTATCTATAATTGTGATAGCGCTGATATTTATCTATGGCCCTTCTTTTTTTAGTAATAATGAAGAAAATAATATTAATTCTACTGACATAGTGGAAACTAAAGAGTTAGCTAATATCGCCACTGATAATAGTACTGAATCTGATAACGCAAATGGTCAAGTAATTAATTCAGAAGTTGAAAATCCACCTGATATTAATTCAATGGTTACAAAGGATATATTGGATACCGATGGGGATGGAGTAAGTGATGAAGAAGAAATTATACTTGGTACTGATCCATCAGTGCTTGATACTGATCGTGACGGGCTGTATGATGGCGAAGAAGTTAAGATTTTTTTTACTGATCCACTCAAACGAGATACTGATGGGGACAGCTACTTAGACTCAGTAGAGGTGATGAATGGTTTTAATCCGAATGGTGAGGGAACGTTAGAACAAAATTAAACACTATAATAAAACATAACCTCAGCCTGCCGAAGCGTGCATTACAATTCATTGCTTCGGCTGATGTTTTTATGGTATAATAAAATATAGATATGACAAAGCTTCTTTTTTTACGCGCCAAAGATAATATTTGATTTTTTGTTTGATGTTGGTTATTTTTTGCCTTGGTGGTACAGCCGGGGACTGACGCAGGCTTTTGGCGGTTTGTGGCGTTTCACCATGCAGAAAGAAAGCGAGTTGGCGCTGGGCATTTGGATTAGGAACTTTCATAAGCCATTGTTAGCTGATTACGGCCTAGCCGGCAGAATCAAAAGCATTTTTATTAGAGTGTTTCAGATAATTTTTCGTTTAACCTTTTTTATATTTTGGATTACTTTTGCCTGCGCTTTGCTGATAATTTATTTCACTCTGCCAATTTTGATTGGTTGGCAGATTATTTTTCAAATTATTTAATTTTTTCAATTTCATAATATTTTTTAAATTATAAAATATGTTTGATAATCCAACCACACAACCAAATAACGACCCAAATCAAAATACGGCGCCAGGAGACGCTACTGCGCCAGCCGGCAATACAGCTTCTTTGGCCGGTTCTTTGGCCACGCCAATGATGGCGCCGAAATCGAGTTTGCCAAAAACTCCAACCAGCGAGCCTGAAGATATTTTTGCCGGTACCGAAGGGCCAAAAGCCGGCGCTACTGAGCGAGCCAGATCATTCGCGCCAATTGATGCTAATGATAACGTAGTGGCGCAACCGGCGAGCGCTGATCAGACTGCTGATAGTGAGCCTAATGTAGCGGAAATGGCAGCCAGTTCACGCCTGGCCATGCCGGCTCGCGGCAAAAAAAAGAAGCGCTATGTTTTTTTTGGCGTAATTGTTATCATTATTTTACTAATTGTATTTGTCGGCATGATCGGGCTGGCTTATATGAAATCAAACGATCTTAGCTTCAATCAAATTTTAAATAAAATAGGCCTAGGCTCGGAAGAAGTTCAGCCGGAGGTGATGGCGCCGGACTCTACGGCTGAGAATGCGCCAGACGCGGTTGATTCAGATTTACCGCCTCAAGATGACACCATAGCGCCCGCAGACACAGACAGCGGTAACTTGCCGACAGATGAAATGAATGTTGAGCCGGATATTGAAGATGACAGCGTGGCGAGTGATTTGGAAAACGCCCTGATTGATGATGATTTCAGCGGTGTTTTGGAAGAGGTGATTGATTCTGATAATGACGGCATTACTGATGCCGATGAAAAAAATATTGGCACGAATCCAGAAAAAGCGGATACTGATGATGATGGTTTGTCTGATCGTGAAGAAATTTTTATCTATGGCACTAATCCAATGGATCCGGATTCTGATAAGGATGGTTATCTGGATGGGGATGAGGTGAAGAATGGTTATAATCCGCGCGGTCCGGGAGTAATTTATGAATTGCCCTAAGAGATGGTTGCAAATAAATATTTATAGCAGAAGAAAATAATGTTTAATTTTTTTAAAAAAAAGGAAAAAAAAGAAAGTAAAGAAAAAGTCGGCGAAAGCTATGACTTGGGTGATATTGTCTTTCACCGAATGCCGAAAAAATTTCTCAAAGAAGCGCCGGCAGTCGGAGTTAAACACTCAAATAAAATCGGCATTATTATTGTGGTTATTGGTGTTTTAGTGATTTTAGCGGGCGGTTTTTTTTTAGCGCGCTATATCTTTGTACCGGCCGACGATGCGCGGACGCCTGATACGACTATTCAGAGCGATACAACCAACACCGGCGCGGACAATAACCCGGCGCCGGAGCCTGACGCAAGTTCAGATGAAGGGCCTGTTTTTGACACAGTCACTGACACAGAGTTGCCGGATGATAGTATTAATCCGGTTGGCGATGAAGAAATCATTGAGTGCGGAACAATGACTGCTTTGATCGGCCGCCAGGCGCTCGCGGATCTTGACTCAGATGCCGTTCTGCGATGTCTGGGCGAAAACATTATTAATAATTGTCATGAGGCGAACGGCATTATTAAAACCAGCAGTTTTGGAGATGTCGAACTGAAGGTGTTGGAAGAAAATAATGGCGATTGCATTATCCAGCTCAATTATCCTTCCAGCGGGCAGATAATTGACGATAATTTATTGGTATATGCCAACACTTCATTGCAATGCGCCTTTGGTAAAGATGAATTAAGTGAATTTATTAATAAACCCGGCGAGACGGCTAATTATGTTTATACGCAAAGTTCAGTGCTTAATTTAACGCCGGAAAGCAGTTGCGCGGGCTCTGCTTTTAACATCTGGCTTGATCAGGCAATTATTGAATTACCGCCCGAACCGGAGGCGCCGGCTGACTTTGTGCTGGCGACTGATACTGACAGCGACGGATTGAGCGACTATGAGGAAGAATCAATTTTTGGCACTGATAGCAACTCTCCTGACACAGATGGTGATAGTTATTCGGACAGCTCTGAGGCGCTTAATCTGTATAATCCGGCCGGTAGCGGCACATTGCGAGATAGCGGGATGATTGGCGAGTACAGTTCTGAAACAAATTCCTATACTATTTTTTACCCAAATGTGCTAACGAAACAAGAACAAACCCAGAGTGTTTTGTTCATTGCCGGTAATAAGAGTTTTATCCAGATAACTGTTCAGGAAAACACACTAAACCAGCCGATCAAGGCGTGGTACGCTAATCTGACAAACACGCCAACCGCGGAGATTTTGCAAACCGTTCAAATGACTGAGAATGGATATGAATATATCTATAGCGACAATGGCGTAACCGCTTATGTGTCTTCGCCGGGTAACTTAAATGTTTATACTATTTCATACACGCCTTCAGCGACCAACAAGTTAGAGCTAATGACTGTATTGCGGATGATGATTAATAGTCTGGAGATAAATTAGCAAAGTCATGAATATAGAGATTAACAATCATTCAAAACAAAAAATTAATAACAAACTCATCAGGCAAGCCGCGGATAAATTCGCTAAAAAATTCAAGCTTGCGGAAAAAGACGTTTCAGTCGCCTTTGTCAGTGAAAAAAAAATTAAAGAGCTGAATCGTAAGTACCGAGGCAAAAACGCAGTGACTGATATTTTGTCTTTCGCGGATGGCGAGCATAACTTTTTGGGTGAATTAATAATTTGTCCGACGCGGCTAGAAAGGCAGGCAAAACAGAGATTTGTTTCAATTCAAAAAGAATATGTTTTTATTTTTACGCATGGACTGCTTCATTTAATTGGTTATAGCGACGAAACTCAAAGCGGTTATGAAGAAATGGTAAAGATTCAGGAATTATTGTGCAAAAGTTTATTAGAAAAAAAACCTTAAGTATTGTATAATATTAGTAATTACTTATTTTTATAAATTATCTATAAGTAATAATTTTAGCATACTTTGGCATTAGGGCTGAAGTTAATCATAAATTCATGAGAAACGAATTAATAGTCGGATTAGATATAGGCTCAACAAATATTAGATTGGTCGCCGGACAAAACAAAGGTGATGAATTGCAGATCATCGGCGCCGTAGAATCTCCCAGTAGCGGCATAAACAAAGGTGTTATCAATAGTATTGAAGACGCGACCAGTTCGATTTCAAAATGCCTTGAAAAAGCAGAGCGATTAATTGGTTTGCCGATTGTTAGCGCTTGGGTTGGAATTTCCGGGCCTTATATAAAATGCGAAAAAAGCCGGGGAGTGGTCGCTATTTCACGCAGTGATGGCGAGATTGGCGAAGACGATGTTGACCGGACTATTGAGGCCGCGCGGGCGTTATCCGTGCCGCCCAATTATGATATACTGCATGTAATTCCAATAAAATATAGCGTGGATAGCCAAACAGACATCAAAGATCCAATCGGCATGATTGGCGTTCGTTTGGAAGCGGAAACAATAATTATCCAAGGACTAACTTCGCAGATAAAAAATTTCACCAAAGCAGTTCACCGCACTGAGTTAAACATCGATGATATTGTACTTTCGCCTTTGGTGGCGGCGGAAGCAGTGCTGTCGAGTAAACAAAAAGAATTGGGCGCTCTATTGATTAATATTGGCAGCAGTACCACCTCCTTGGCGGTTTTTGAAGAAGGAGAGCTTCTGCATACGGCAGTATTGCCAATCGGATCAGAGCATATTACCGCCGATATTGCCATTGGCCTGCGCAGTCCGATTAATCTGGCCGAGAGGATAAAGATTGAGTTTGGCAATGCTGATTCAAGAAACATTGACAAAAAAGAAAGCGATATTGATATTTCCAACCTAGCTGCCGAAGAGGGGCTTGGAGATGATAAGGAAACTATTTCACGCAAGTACGTGTCAGAAATAATTGAGGCGCGTGTTGAAGAAATTATGGAAAAAGTCGATGAAGAATTAAAAAAAGTTGACCGCAGCGGTATGTTGCCGGCCGGAGTTTTTTTAATTGGCGGCGGCGCTAAACTTCCGGGCATTGTAGAAATAGCCAAAAAGAAACTTCGATTGCCGGCCACCATTGGCACAAATCGCAGTTTGGCAGTAACGATTGACAAGGTAAATGATCCGATTTTTTTAACAGCCTTAGGCTTGGTAATTTGGGGCAGCCAGTTAACCAGCAGCCGTCGACGCCCATGGGTAAAATTATCAAGAGGAAAATTTTTGGGCAATGCCGGCGGCATGATTGGCAGCTGGTTTAAGAAATTAAAACCCTAGCTAATTCTATAAAAGTAAGTTTTACTCAGCAGCCAAACGCAGGCTGAGTTTTTTTTAATCATTTTTTATTGCTTGGTCCAATTTGGACCAAGTTGTGAATTAAATTCGGTTGCTTATTTATTTTTTTTGGGTTAAACTGTAGATAACAAATTGGAAATACAATATAATTTACTAATGTCATTTTATGGCTGAAATAAAACCTAATTTAGAAACATTAGCCTCTATAAAAGTAATCGGCGTTGGCGGCGGAGGCGGCGCCGCGATTAACCGTATGATAGATGCCGGTATTAGAGAGGTTGACTTCATCGCTGTAAATACTGATTTACAAGCATTGCAATTTAACAAGGCCCAAACGAAGCTTCACATCGGCAGATCGGTAACCAAAGGGTTGGGCGCCGGCATGGATCCGGAAATGGGTAAAATGGCGGCGGAAGAGTCCCAGAATGAACTACGCGACAGTTTGCGCGGCGCTGATATGGTTTTTGTCACCTGCGGGCTGGGGGGAGGAACCGGCAGCGGCGCTTCTTCAATCGTGGCGGAGTTAGCCCGTGATTCCGGAGCTTTGACGCTGGCTATAGTGACGAAGCCATTTTCTTTTGAAGGAGCTCAGCGGCGCAACATTGCTGAGCGCGCCTTAGCTGAATTAACCGACAAAGTTGATGCCATTATTACCATACCAAATGATAAATTACTCCAAATTATTGATAAAAAAACTTCTCTTTTAGATGCTTTTCGCATTGCCGACGAAGTGTTGCGCCAAGGCGTGCAAGGCATTGCGGAGCTGATAACTATACCGGGCTTGATAAATGTGGATTTTGCTGACGTGAAAAGTATCATTAGCAATGCCGGATCGGCCCTGATGGGGGTCGGGCATGCTACCGGAGAAAACAAAGCGATTGAGGCCGCCAAGATGGCGATTAATAGCCCTCTGCTGGAGATGTCGGTTGAGGGCGCGCGCGGCGTATTATTCACTATTGTCGGCGGCAAAGAACTCTCAATGTATGAGGTAAACGAAGCCGCCAAAGTCATCACATCTTCAACTGATGATGATGCCCGGATAATTTTTGGCGCCGTAATTGATGAAAAATTAAAAGATGAAATAAAAATTACGGTTGTGGCTACTGGTTTTGATGCTCACACAAAAGCCAGTTCAGACGTATCTATGTTAAATAACAGTAATAGTTATGAGCCCAGTAGTTTTTTAAAGACAAAAGTTGATGATGATAAATTAATGTCCGAACGCAATAAGCGAAGCAAGATTTCTCCATTGAAGGCGGCCCAAGCAGAGCCAGCCAGAACGAAAAAAGATAATGACGAAGACGATGATGATGAATTGGGCATCCCGGCTTTTATTCGGAAAAAAATGATGTAGTAAAAAGTACGAACAGAATGAATAATAAATTATAAAAACCTCGCGGCTTTAGAATGCGGGGTTTTTATTTTTTTTCCACACTTGGTTTTTTGTGAAGAGCGATTTAGTTTTGAAAAATATCAAACCGGACTGTGTATAAGATTTAGGCTTTGTGAATTCAAGCGCTCTCAACATATTGACACCTAACGATGAGATGATACACTATATCTAGTAGTTAATAATTTTAAGATTTTTTTTAACATGAAGTGTCCAGCCTGCGGTCATAGCGATACCAAAGTAGTTGATTCGCGCGTCGCAACCGACGGATTTTCAATTCGCCGCCGCCGCGAATGTCTAAAATGTAATTTCCGATTTTCCACCTATGAAGAAATGGAAATATTAAATTTAACTATTGTGAAACGAGACGGCAGTAAAGAATCATACAGTCGCGACAAACTTACGCGCGGTTTGAAAAAATCATTGGAAAAACGGCCGATAACCGAGGATGATTTTAAAAAACTCGTTAATCGCATAGAGCGAGATTTGCAGTTACTAAGGAAAAGTGAAATTACCTCCAAACAAATCGGTTTAGTGGTAATGAAGCACTTGCGCCGCACCGATCCGGTCGCGTATATTAGGTATGCGTCTGTTTACGAATCATTCAAAGACGCGCAGACTTTTCACCGAGAACTCAATAAGCTATTAAAAAAAAGAAAATCACCAAAAAAAGCCGTCGTTTAGCGGATATGTTCAATGACCATAAACACATTAAAGCTTGTCGTGCTTGAAAGCACTTTTAATATCGGGCTACATTTGTAAGTAATTACAGGCTGTAGCCTTTTATTTTTTATTTGATGAAAAGTAAAAATACTAGTAAAATAAAGATATAATAAATTATTTTTTTAAATATAAGGAGGATTACTATATGTCTGTAAAAATTAAAAAAAATTATAATCAGAAAAGCGCATCAACCTCATCAGCTAAACAGGCAGACTTGATGCCGGAGTTAAGGCAGTTGTTAAAAGAAAATATTGCATTAACCAAGGAGCTAGAGGAGCAAGTACAAAAGATTAGCCGTTGGATAACCTGGCAGCGCGTATATTTTTGGGTAAAATTAGTAGTAATTGTTATACCAGTTGCCTTGGGCATAATTTATTTACCGCCGCTGTTTGCTCAGTATTTTCACCAAATTAAAACTTTGATTAACACTTTGATAAGCAGTTATGGATTTTAAAAACAGGGTATTCGCCCTGACCATAAAAATTCCCCGCGGTAAGGTGGTGACTTATCAACTCTTGGCTAAAGCATTGGGCGATCCAAAAAAAGCCAGAGCCGTAGGAAACGCGTTAAATAAAAATATTGATACGAAAAATATTCCTTGCCACCGCGTTGTCAGATCAGACGGACAAGCCGGCGGCTACGCTTTTGGCAATGCTGAAAAAATTAAAAAATTAAAATCAGAAGGTCTTGAGATAAAAAATGGCGTTATATCAAGTTTAAGCGCCATTTTGTTTAAGTTCAAACATTGAAAAAAAGTCTTGGCAATGGGCGTATTATCTGATATAATGCGTTAAGAAATTTAAATAGTGTGAAACACATAATGTATGTCATTGATTGAAAATTGTTTTTATAGGATTAGCGTCAAAGCTCTCATTCTTGATAGTGAGCAGAGATTTTTACTTACTCAGGAAGATAATGGGCTGTGGGAACTTCCGGGAGGTGGGTTGAATTTTGGTGAAAAACCTCAAGAGGGGTTAGCTAGAGAGATACAAGAAGAGATGAACATAGAGGTAACATATATAGCTGAGAATCCGTCGTATTTTTTGACTGCTAAAAATAAAGCCGGTATTTACTGCGCAAACATACTATATTTAGCAAAGATAAAAAGTTTTAATTTTACTAAGTCAGCGGAATGCGTGGCAATAAAATTTTTTACAAAGGAGGAGGCGGCGGCAGAGAAGTTATTCCCAAATGTTAGAGATTTTGCTGAGTTGTATAATCCTGATAACCATCGCTAATTGATGGATAACATAATGGCATGGAAAATTGATTAAAAAATATATGAAAGAAAAATTTATTATTGAACCAAGCGATCAAAAAGAAGGGATGAAAAAATCTCGGACTGAAGTCATGGACACGAAAAAAGAGCGGTTAGAAAGCGCTCAATCAGAACGGGAGCTCGTA
>JAUYLZ010000051.1 GCA_030698385.1 bacterium
TCCTCGCAATGACACTATAATAAAACCCCATGACTATTTTGTTATTTGTCGCACGGATAGCCGAATCGCTCTGAATAATTCCGGCGGCGATGAGGTTAGGTTATTTCAGCCCGGACAAGACAGCCCTTCACAAGTTATTGCTTATGAAAAAGCGCCGGAAGGCCAGAGTTACAATATTATAAATGCGACCAGCACAAGGCCGACTTGGGGTTGGTCGGAAAATATCACTCCGGGAGAGTTGAATAATGTCGCGGTCGTCAATAGTTTGCCGGAGGTTGATTTCAGCGTTACCGGTGAGATGCGCGCGGGGCAGATTTTGTTTTTTGACAGCTCTGATACGGTGGATGTTGACGGAGATGAACTATTTTATCTTTGGGATTTTGACGGACGAGCGTCAAGCACTGAAGCCAATCCGATTTATATATTTTTGGAGCCGGGAATATTTGCTGTTACCCTGCAGGTAAGCGACGGGGAGAATGTTATTAAAAAAATAAAAACATTAAATATTTCATCCGTAGAGACGCGATTAACCGCTTTTGCGGAAAATAACTCAGCACGCCCAGTTATCATCAACGAATTTTTGCCCAATCCCGAAGGTTTAGATACGGAAGGGGAGTGGATTGAATTAAAAAATAAAAGCGCGCAACCGGTTGATTTGACCGGCTGGCAACTGGATGATCAGGCCGGCGGCAGCCAGCCGTTTATAATTTCAAATATTACTATTTCGCCAGGCGGTTTTTATGTCTTTGACCGCGCTGATACGAAGCTGGCCCTAAATAACTCTACCGACAATGTCCGGCTCATAAATAATTTTGGCGACATTATAGACGATATTCCTTATACCAATGTGAAAGAAAACGTCAGCTTCGCTCGTCTGACCAATGACGACTGGCTTTGGACGGCGGAACTGACGCCGGGTGAGGAAAATATATTATCAAATACCACTGAACCAGCGGTAGGCGGCGTGAAAATCAGCGCCGCGAGAACGTATTGGCCGGTTGCGGCCACGACGCTGAACAGAATTCGAGAATACGAAAAAGGCGATTTGGTAAAAGTTTCCGGAGTGGTCGTTGCGGAGCCGGGAACATTCGGCGTGCAATATTTTTATATTATGTCTTCTGAGGACGAGGCGGCGTCAGCCAGCCTTCATGGCGGGGTTAATGACGCAGTTCAAGGGGTACAAGTTTATAATTACAATAAATATTTTCCTAGCTTAAAAATCGGCGATGTCGTTGAAGTAAGCGGTGAAATTTCTGAAAGCTATGGAGAACTGAGGTTAAAAACAAAAACTGCCGAAGATATTCAAAAAATCGCCACCTCTACGCTGCCGGAGCCGGTCGTCATAGAAAGCGATAAACTCGGCGAGGAGTACGAAGGCCGGCTGGTTAAAATCAGCGGCGAGGTGGTGGAAAAAAGCGGTTCAACTATTTACCTTGATGACGGCTTGGGCGAAGTTGAAATTTATATTAAGCGCGGCGCCGGCATTAACAAAAGTAATATTGAAGCCGGAGACAGCCTAGCGGTCACTGGCATTGTCTCGCAGAATAATGAAAGCTATCGCATTTTTCCCCGTTCGTCTGATGATATAGTTGCCAATGAAATCAGCGGCGGGCAAGTGCTGGGAGAAATTAGCGCCAGCGACGAGTGGAGTTTGGCGCAGAATAATAAACGGTTAAAATTGATCCAGTACCTCTTGATTATTAGCGGCGGCATAATAGTTATTTTAGGGTTTTTGGTTTGGAAAGAAAAGCGGAAGCAATGAAGTAAGAAGTATAAGAATTTTATAAAAGAAAAAAAGCTCTATCAGAGCTTTTTAAGAAAAATAGAAGGGCAGACAACAGAACTGAATGGGCGAACGAATTCGCCAAAATGTATTATCTGCCCTCCAGAAAGACGTGGCATATCATCCATATCCTTGATCATAGCCGCGAAGATTTTCTTCTTCTTCTCGTTCCCGCTGAACTTTTTCTCGTTCCAGCTGAATGTAGTCAATAACACCCGTTTCTTCACCACGTGATTGACGTTCTTGACGTAAGCTTTCTAGCTCACTATCACTTTTGGTGACTGTCTCATTATACCGTTCGTTCCAGCTTTTTGCCATGATTGCTTCTCCTTAGATAATTGTAAGATAAACTAAAGAACCATTATTATGATAACAACTGGTTTTGAAAATGTCAACCTTACTGTAAGATTTTCGTTTATTTTGTTATCAGAATAGTTTAAAATCAATAAAAAAAGGCTTCAGATTTATGCTGGCGTCTTTTATTTTTTTCAAAATTTGTTATAATAAAAATGTATAAAATCACGTTTTTGGTGGTTATTTTATTGTATGTTCCCTTTTGGAAAAAAAGAAAAAAAACGTCAATATGTCAGACATCATGACCGTTTTGCGGACGGCTATGCTTTTGATATCTCGCCGGAAATGAAAAAAAGCATTTTAATCATTGGCACTATTGCCATTGGCGGCATCAGTTTTTTGAGCTTATTCGGCCTGGCCGGATTTTTGGGAAATTATATAGAAATGGCTTTTTCCCTGCTGTTTGGTTGGGGGAAGTTTTTCGCGCCGATTTTTATCATTGTTTTGGGATATTTACTTTATCATGATGACAAACCATGGGTAAAAGGTTATGTCTACGTTGGCTTATTCTTTTTTGTTTTGAGCTTCCAGGCGTTTCTCCATATATTTTTTCGCGATCCAGAAATTGCCGCCGAAGCCGGCAAGGGGGGAGGCTATGTCGGTTTATTTTTATCAAAAATATTAATCAGCTTTATCGGCTTTTGGGGAGGACTATTGGCAATTATTTGTTTAATAGCGCTTTCTTTGATATTAATATTTAGTTCAACGATTCATCATATTATCGGCGAGGAAAGCATTCTTGGTAAAATTATGGCTCCGTTTAAATGGCTGGTGCGGACCGCTTTTGGCCTGAAGCAAAAAGACGAAGGTGACGAAGATGACGAAGGTGACGAAGAAGACAATGACGGTGAAGACGAAGAATCAGCTGACGAAGAGGATGTTGAGTTTGAAGAAGATGAGGATGAAGAATTCAGCTCGCATGAGGTTGGCGATGCTGACGATGAACCTGAAGATGAAATTTCTCAAACCGATGGCGCGGCTGATGTGGAAGCGGCAGTAGCCACAGTAAAAAAAGAAAGAATTCATCTAGATATTCCGTTGGATCTGCTTAGCAATAAACGCGGAAAACCATCCAGTACTGATATCAAGTTGTTTAATGAAATAATTAAACAGACTATGGAAAACTTTGGGATAAAAGTTGAAATGGGGAATACCAGCATTGGTCCTACGGTTACGCAATATACCTTCAAACCAGCGGATGGGGTAAAGTTATCCCGAATTACCGGATTGTCCAATGACTTGTCTTTGGCTTTGGCCCTGCATCCGATTCGCATTGAGGCGCCGATTCCGGGGCAATCTTTGGTGGGCGTGGAGGTGCCAAACAGAATAAAAGCCCGTGTCGGACTGCGTGAAATATTGGATACGGAAAAGTTTAAAAATCGAACGAGCAATATGATGGTTTCCCTGGGCAAAGATGTCGCCGGCAAAGAGTGGCTGGCTGATTTAGCCAAAATGCCTCATTTGTTGGTCGCCGGCGCGACCGGTACCGGTAAGTCTGTTTGCCTTAATTCAATTATTTTAAGTTTGATTTATCAAAACGATCCTGACGACATTAAATTCATTATGGTTGACCCCAAGCGCGTGGAATTAAGCATGTACAATAATATTCCCTATTTACTGACGCCGGTCATAACTGACGTGCCAAAGACAATTAACGCGCTGAAGTGGTGTATCAATGAAATGGAAAGGCGTTTCAATGTCTTGTCGCAGGCCGGCAAACGAAATATTGAAAATTATAATATGTCAGCCGGTGAAAAATTGCCCTATATTGTCTTTGTAATTGATGAGTTGGCTGACTTGATGTCAACAGCGGCTAATGATGTTGAAGGAGCGATTATTCGTCTTGCTCAAATGGCGCGGGCGGTGGGCATTCATCTGGTTCTGGCAACTCAGCGTCCTTCAGTTGATGTCATCACCGGTTTGATAAAAGCTAATATTCCGGTACGCATTGCGTTCCGAGTCGCCAGCGCGGTTGATTCTCGCACTATTTTGGATTCACAAGGCGCGGAAAAACTTCTCGGTGACGGCGATATGCTTTTCACTATGGCTGATGTATCCAAACCAAAACGCATTCAAGGATCATTTGTTGATGAAAAAGAAGTGAAAAGAATAACCCGCTTTATCAATGAGCATGCTGGCGGTTCAGACTACAACGAAGATATTATTTCCCGACAAAAAGTGGGCGGAGCGGCCGGCAAGAATTTCAGCGATGCAGACAGCGATGATCTGTATGAAGAAGCAAAAGAAATGGTGATAAATTCCGGCAAAGCTTCAACGTCATTTTTGCAGCGCCGATTGCGCATCGGTTATGCCCGAGCGGCGCGTTTAATTGACCTTTTGGAAGATGGCGGTATTGTCGGTCCGGCCAATGGCGCCAAGGCTCGCGAGATCTTGATTTCTAAAGAACAATATGCTAAGATAGCCGGAAGCAGTATGGCTGGGATGCCTTTGCATAATCGAGCGGAATCGCAGTTTGACGCCGGCAGTATTTTGGGAGATGATGATGAGGATGATAGTAATTCAGACGAAGAAGAAGATGATGCCGAAGCAGAGGAAGAAGACGATAGTAATGAAGAAAATGACAAAAACGATTCCGAGTATTCGGGAAGCGAAGCTGACGATGAAAGCTCAGATGAAGAAGATAATGATGATTCTGAAGAGGAGGTTGACAGTAGTTTTGAAGAAGAAGAGGAAAGTGATAGGTCCAAAGAAGGCGGTGGCGGGGCAGACAAGAATGAAGAAGAAAGTGAAGAAGAAAATAATAGTGAAAAAGAATGGGGGAAACTTTACTCTAGATAAATACAGTATATAATGTTAATTTTACGTTAAAAAATTATAAAAAAAGTATAAATTTATGTATATATGCAGATACAATACCTAGGACATTCATGTTTTAAACTAATCGGCAAATACAATGGCGATACAGTTACAATTGTGACCGATCCGTATGACAAAGAATATGGCCTGAATTTACCCAGCACCGAAGCTGATATTGTGACAGTGAGCCATCAGCACAAAGATCATAATAATACCGCCGGTATCAAAGGCAATCCCTATGTTATAGATACTGCCGGCGAGTATGAGGTTAAAAGTATTTTTTTGCAAGGCATTGATTCATTTCATGACAACAGCCAAGGTCAAAAACTGGGCGGAAATATTATGTACCGCTTGCGCATTGAAGATTTGGCGGTTACGCACCTGGGAGATTTGGGGCATACTCTGGACGCCAAACAAATAGAGAGGCTGGAGGGGACTGATATATTATTTATTCCAATCGGCGGAACATTCACCTTGGATGCGAAAAAAGCCATTGAAGTTATCAATCAGATAGAGCCGCGGATGATAATACCGATGCATTACAATGTGCCGGGCCTGAAGTTCAAGTCAGGCGAAAAAATTGACGGTTTGGATAAGTTTATTAAAGAGATCGGCATTAAACCTACTTCACCCCATGAAATTTCCGGAGGAACTATTTCACGGGGCGGGGAAGAGAAGCTAAAGGTGGGTAAAAAAGATTTGCCAATTGATGATATGGAACTGGTAGTCTTTAAAAGTTAGTAATTTTTTTTATTTAAAAAAAATATCATGCCTAAAAAAATCACGGCAAAAAAAGTGGAAGTTAAGAAAACGAGGAGGAAGGCAAAAGCTAGTGAAAAGCAACCAAGCAAAGCAGAGCAGTTAAAAAAAGCGGATTATAGCCGGTTATCAGCGCTGGATCAGCAAATGAAATCACAAAGGGAAAAGTACATTGCTCTTTGGAGCGGAGTTATTTTTTTCATGGGTTTAATTTTTTTAGTTTGGGTTCTGAATTTTCAACAGATTTTTCAACAGATAAATCAATCGGCGCTTAGCAACGAATCCAACGGCGAGTTGAAAGAAATTTTGAATGATCTGAGCGCGACCTTCAATGAGGCGAAGCAGGGTATTGATGAATTAAATGAAAATATAAGTGAGGCGCAGGTAGAGGGGATAGTTATTGATAAACTGACCGCTGAGAAAAAAGCAGTAATTGACGAAAGAATTAAACTTGATAAATTTATCGCGGATTTAAATACTAATATTAAATATAGCCAATTTAAAGAAAACTAATATATGCCAAAAAAATCAGAAAAAAATAATCTGCCTGAGTCCTCTGCGCCAAAGCCGAATCCGGACAAGAAAGAGGAGAAGGCAGATAGTGAAAAAAATATTAATAACCGCACAAAGACAGAGTTTGGATATATTTCTGATGCTTCGTTAGTTCAGGAAATGCGCAGTTCATATTTGGATTACGCCATGTCGGTGATTGTTTCTCGCGCTTTGCCTGATGTTCGCGACGGGCTTAAGCCGGTGCATCGCCGTATTTTGTACGCGATGTGGACATTGGGTTTGCGTTCCAACGCGAAGTTTCGAAAGTCGGCCACCGTTGTCGGTGAAGTGCTTGGTAAATATCATCCGCACGGCGATACGGCCGTCTATGACTCAATGGTGCGTATGGCGCAGGATTTTTCCATGCGCTATATGCTGGTGCGCGGGCAAGGAAACTTCGGCTCTATGGATGGCGACGGCGCCGCGGCGATGCGTTATACCGAGGCAAAGTTAAGCGCGATTTCTGAAGAATTATTAGTTGATTTGGATAAAAATACCGTTGATTTTATTCCTAATTATGATGGCAGCCACAAGGAGCCGCTGGTGTTGCCGGCCAAACTGCCGCAATTATTGCTCAACGGCGCTCTAGGCATCGCGGTGGGTATGGCTACCAATATTCCGCCGCATAACTTAACTGAGCTATCACAAGCGATAATGCATCTGATGGAGAATCCTGACGCCGGCGTGGACGACCTAATGAATTTTGTCAAAGGGCCTGATTTTCCGACCGGAGGCATTATTTATGACAGCTCGGAGATTAAGCGCGCTTACGCTACCGGCAAAGGCGGCATTGTCATTCGCGCGAAGACTGATATTACCGAGAACAAAAATGGCCAATCAGTTATTATCATCACCGAGCTGCCTTATCAGGTGAACAAAGCCGAATTGGTCAGCAAAATTGCCGACTTGGTAAAAGATAAAAAAATTGACGGCATTAAAGATTTGCGCGATGAGTCTGATAAAGACGGCGTGCGTGTTGTGGTTGAATTAAAAAAAGAAGCTTATCCAAAAAAGATATTAAATTCTTTATTCAAGCATACGCAGCTCCAGACGACTTTTCATGTTAATTTAATTGCTCTGGTAAACGGCATTCAGCCGAAACTGCTTAATTTAAAGATGGTTTTAGAAGAATACATCAAGCATCGCGTTGAGGTCATTCGCCGGCGCACGCAGTATGAACTGGACAAAGCCAAGGCGCGGGCGCATATTTTGGAAGGATTGATGATCGCGCTGAAAAATATTGACGCGGTTATAAAAGTCATTAAATCTTCCAAAGATAAGGAAGTAGCCAAGGTTAACTTGATGAAAAAGTTTAAATTAACCGAAATCCAGGCAGTAGCCATACTTGAGATGCGCTTGCAGAATTTAGCCAATCTGGAACAGCAAAAAATAGCTGATGAATTGGCTGAAAAACGCAAATTAATCAAGGAGTTGGAGTTAATTTTGAAATCAAAGCAAAAAGTGCTGATAATGATCAAAGAAGATTTAACCATGTTGATAGACAAATTTGGCGATGAGCGTCGGACAAAAGTTGTCGCCTCTTCAGTCAAAGAATTCAAACAGGAAGATTTAGTGCCGAATGATCCGGCCGTAATTATTATGACTAAAGACGGTTATATCAAACGTATGGCGCCAGAGACTTTTAAGGTGCAGGGGCGCGGCGGCAAAGGCGTTATGGGTTTAACTACCAAAGAAGAAGATATTGTTGAGTTTTTCTTTACCACCACCACTCATAGCGACATTTTGTTTTTTACTACCAAAGGACGTGTTTTTCAGCTGAAGGCTTATGATATTCCGGTTGCCTCTCGTACCGCCAAAGGTCAGGCAATAGTAAATTTTTTGCAGATGCTATCCACCGAAAGAGTAACCTCAGTTTTGCCTTTAGACAAACTAGAAAGCAGTAATTCCAAGTATTTATTTATGGCAACCGAAAAAGGCGTAGTTAAAAAAGTAGCGCTTGAACAATTCGCCAACGTGCGCCGCAGCGGATTGACCGCCATAAAAATACGAGAAGATGATAAGTTAATTTGGACAAAGCCAACCACTGGCAAAGATCAGATAATGATGGTTACTGCCGCCGGACAGTCTATTCGCTTCAAAGAAACCGATGTGCGAGAAATGGGCAGAAATGCTAGCGGCGTCGGCGGCATTAGATTAAAATCATCAGACAGAGTTGTCGGCATGGGTGTGATTAGCGCTGATCTAAATATAGCCAAACTTTTCCAACTGGCTATAATCAGTGAACTTGGTTTCGGCAAGCGTTCGGCGCTAAGTTTGTACAAAGTGCAATCGCGAGCCGGGTCCGGTATTAAAACATTTAAGGCTGGCAACAAGGCCGGATACATTGTCAACGCGTATATTGTAAACAGTGAGACAATGAAAGACAAAGATCTGATAATGATTTCGGAAAAGGGTCAGGTAATTCGTCTGCCATTTAAATCAGTCCCGACCTTGGGACGCGATACGCAAGGCGTGCGTCTGATGAGATTCAAAGAATCAGGCGACAAAATTGCCAATGTAACCTGGGTTTAAATTATACTTCTTAATTATTAAAAACCTCGCAGGTAGCGAGGTTTTTTGTTATACTATTTATATGTTATTTATAATGGAGGACTTATCTATATTTTATGCGTAAAATAACCAGTATTATTGTAATAGTATTAATTATAGCGAGCATAATGATTGTGCAAAACCATAATCATATTGCTCAGGCCGCCCTCACCGACGGCCTCCAAGCCCACTGGACCTTTGACGAGGGCAGCGGCGTAACGGCGGGAGACAGTGCGGGCAGCAATACCGGCACGATTTCCGGCGCTACCTGGACGAGCGGAAAGATTGGCAGCAGTGCGCTGTCGTTTGATGGAACTAGTGATACCATT
>JAUYLZ010000053.1 GCA_030698385.1 bacterium
TAGGAATCTGCTACGGCATGCACTGGCTAGCCAAGGAGTTCGGCGGTACTGTTGAAACAATAACCGACCAAAGCGGTTTTGGCGTTGAGTGTATTTACCGAATGATTGCAGATCCAATTCTGTCGTGCGTGCGCGACAAAGAGTCAGTCCTATCCAGCCACGGTGACACGGTAACAAAACTGCCGGCACAATTTGAGCAGTGCGCCTTTACCGTTTCCAGCAAGGCAATCGCGGCTATGCGCTGGTTTGACCGGCAAATCTGGGGACTGCAGTTCCACCCGGAAGTACCGGAGACACCATCAGGGAAAAATATGCTCTCATGCTTCGTCCGCTGTGTCTGCACCTGTCTCAATGACTGGGAACCAAAAAATATTATCGCCGATATTCAGCACAAGACATTAGCGGCTCTCGGTAATCACAAGGCCATCATTGGCTTCAGCGGCGGCGTTGACTCGTCTACGCTCGCGGCCATACTGGCGCCAACGCTACAAGACAATTTGCTCGCCGTGACGATTGACGCCGGTAACCTGCGCGAGGGTGAACTCAAAGAAATTGTGGAAACGGCCAGTTTCATTAATGTACGACACCTCATCATTGACGCGGCTGAACAATTTCAGAGTGTCTTATCCACGCTAACTGAAGCGGAATTGAAACGCCAGGCGTTTAGCCTTATGTACCGCGCTATTTTGAACGGAACGGCCGCCGCGCACGGCGCTCTGGACGATAATGACAGACCACTGCTCATTCAGGGCAGTCTTGCGACTGACTTCATTGAGTCAGGATGTAAAGGCGCGGCGACTGTCATCAAAACACATCACAATACGTTTTTTGGCATTCACCCGCTGGGTGAGCTATTTAAGTACGAAGTGCGGGAGTTAGCTCGAAATCTTAATTTGCCAGTCTCTATTTCCGAACGACAGCCTTTCCCCGGACCCGGGTTATTTGTGCGTATTCTGGGAGTACCGCCAACAACTGAACTGCTGGAAATTGTTCGCTGGGCTGACGCGCAAGTTACGAAAATATTAAAAAATCATCTGATTTATGACACGTTGTCTCAGCTCGTCGTTGCTCTAAATGGCGTTAAAACTGTTGGTGTAAAGGGCGATGCCCGCGTATACGCTTACTCAATTTTTGTACGCGCGGTAACAACGCTTGACTTCATGACCGCAACTGGTTTTCAAATCCGTGATAACGTGCGACGCGAAATTACCAGCGCGGTTGTCAAACACCCTGCTATTGTCCGAGTGCTCTATGATGAAACGGATAAACCGCCGGCCACAACTGAATTTGAATAAAATCTTATTCTAGCAATCCTACTGTCTATAAACAACATGACTGCTAATTTAACTTAAAACTTCATTTAACAAAATGGAGTTTTTTCTTTTTTAAAATTAAAATTTTAAAAATTTTTGCTATTTAATTTTTGTCATTTGTTATTTACCGGCGGAATATGCTATACTATAACAATCACTAATCTTAGCCTTATGTTCAAAGTATTATTCATCGGCGATATTGTCGGCTCCATTGGCCGTCAGACAGTTGCCAAAATTTTGCCAAAACTAAAAAAGAAGCTAAAACCGGATTTGGTTATTGCCAATGTGGAAAATATTGCTCATGGCAAAGGCATTACTGAAATTACGCTCAAAGAAATATTTGCCGCCGGTGTTGACGCGGCCACGGGCGGAAACCACAGCTTTGCCCGCAAACAGTCTTTTGAAATTTATGAAAAAAAAGATTTTAATATCTTACGGCCAGCCAACTTCCCGCCCGGACTTCCCGGCAACGGTGAAAAAATTATCCAGAGTGGAAACAAATCAATTCTGCTGCTAAACTTAATGGGAAGAGTTTTTATGTCACAACAACTGGATTGTCCTTTTCGCGCCTTTGACGCTATTTTAAAAAAGTATGAAGAAATCAAACTAGACGCGATTATCGTTGATTTTCACGCGGAGGCAACATCGGAGAAAAAAGCCTTTGCCGCCTACGTTGACGGTCGAGCAAATATTGTATTCGGCACTCACACGCACGTTCAGACCGCTGATGAAATGATCAGTAAAAAAAACACCGGGAGCATCAGCGATGTCGGCATGGTCGGACTGCTTGACTCCGTGCTAGGCGTAACGGCCGAGAGCGCGATAAATAATTTTTTGCAACAGACAAACCAGCCATTGGAATTGGCAAAAAACGGACGATGTATTTTTAATTCAATTTTTGCTATAATGAATTTAGCTAATAATAAAATAATTTCATTTAAAAAAATAAATGAATATGCTACAATAAAATAACCAACTTTTTTAAATAATAACTTTTTAAACATATGAATAAAGACGCATTAATTGAACGCCTCGCCAATGAGGCAAAGTTATCCAAAAAACAGGCTGAAGCCGCTTTGAGCTCGCTCACCAGAGTTATCACGAGCGAAATGAAAGCCGGCAAATCGGTAACAATTGTCGGTTTTGGAACCTTCTCCCCCCGCACCCGCCACGCCCGCGGCGGCGTTAATCCCCAGAACCCGACTGAGCGCATTCAAATTCCCGAAGTGGTGGTGCCTAAATTTAAAGCCGGCAAGACGTTAAAGGATGCGTTGAAAAAATAAGCAATGCTTATGCTGCGAACTTGGTATAAATTTTTAATCATTTACGGCATCATGGTCGCTCTCAATGGTTTACTGCCGTTCGTATCTCCAGATGAGAGGAGGCTATTAACGCACACGAGAAGTGGCAACAGTGTTCTCTCTACAATTTTATCCGATCCTACTGCAACTCTCGGTGCCGTTTTCTTCTTTTTTGGTATTCCACTCGTCATAGCATTGTTGTTATATCTATCCTATAGCTTGCTCTACGGAAATAATGCTCACAAACCTACTATCACTAAGTATGGCGTGTCCGGTTTAATCTTGCTGCTCGTTGGAGCTTACTTCATACTATTAACACAAGCGGGGTCTCTCATAATAGCAATTTCAATGTGTCTATTTACAGCCTGTTTAGGATAATCAATGTTTCTACTAAAAACGAAAACGTAACTAAGATCAAAAGGTTCTACAACTCAAAAAAATTGTCAAGAAATACAAAAATACTAGCCATAAAAGGCTAGTATTTTATCTGTGCCCCCAGCAGGACTCGAACCTGCGACCGTTTGCTTAAGAGGCAACTGCTCTACCAGCTGAGCTATAAGGGCATTTTTTATGGTGCTCCCGTCAGGACTTGAACCCAAAACTCTTGGTCCGAAGCCAAGTGTGATATCCTTTTCACCACGGGAGCCTAATCAAAAATTAATTGTGGCTGGGGAGAGGATCGAACTCTCGACCTCGACGTTATGAGTGTCGCGCTCTGCGCAGTAATAAGTTAAGTAAAAAAAGACGAACAAAGTATTCGTCTTTTTAATTACTAAAAAATTATTTATAAAGATCTAAGCCAAAACTTTCTTCAGCTTATCAACTTTTTCCGTAATTTCAACCCCTGCCTCTGCTGGCTTGACGGAAAACTCCTCGTGCTGAGAAATGGTAACACCGCTGACGGTTTTAGCGACTTCCGGCTCCTTAAGCATCGCTTCTTTATCCACTTCTTCTTTGGTGCGAATAAAACGATCTAATTTCAGCTGCTTCAATGCCTTGATGACTTCATCAACTTTGCGCAAAATGACTGAAGGCGGCGTCATTCGCCAGGCTAATGTTCCGGTCGGCAGGTTAACGGTCTTTTTCTTGCCATTATCCGTTAATTCTTCCCGGTTCGCATTAGCATAAGCGAATAATCCTTCCATTAATGTCTCAATTATTTTTTGATAACCAATTGAGTTATTAACCGCTTGTTCCTTTAGCTCTTCAATTTTTGCGTTTAAATCGTCTTGAATTTTGTTAATTTCCCGCTGTTTGTCGCCAATTTCTTTGATAAAACTGGCAGCTTCAACCAAATCCTTCGGCACTTCAATCACCTTTTTCTTCAGATTCTTCGTTTTTGCCATGATAGCTTTCTCCTTTTATTTTAATTTAAAGATCATTCTAACTCTGTCTGAAAAATTTTATTTTGTCAAACTCTTATTATTTAATCTTGATATAGCGCTGTAATAAACTTAATATAATTACAATGATTTTAGAAAAAATTAAGGGGCACGCAGAGTTTCCTCATACGTACCCCTATGGGCGAAGCGAGAGCGATTGGTTATGCCCGACGCTTCCTGACGGCTTCGTCCACGGCGGGACCGAACTTGTCAGCGACATTCGAGAGGCCGAGGTGAAACGTGGCGACACGGCCACTCTCCTCCACACAGCTCTCCTCGCCGAGATTCGCCTTCACGTCCCTCCGCCGCTTCCAGTGTGTTGACGTGATGCGTCGCCTAGATGCTCAAGGAGTTTGCGCCGCCCGTCGAGCGAAGCTCTGCGATGGCCTGCTCCGCGGCGCCCTGACCATTGTCACGATCGTAGCCACACGTGTCGAGCTCGTCGCCTTCGAGGTTCACCTTCATAACCCGTCCCTTGAGGTAGTCGAAGTAGGTGATCTGCTTTAGCAGACTCTCCGCCTCCTCACGCGTCATGGTCTTTGGGTCGTAGTGCATGAACCCCATGCCTTGGGGCTTTGAGGCGTTGTAGAGTGCCGCCAGCACGTCAGCCTTGTTCAGTCCAGCGAGTGCAATCTTGCTCATCGTTATTCCTCCTATAAGATGCGATTTACCGAGAAACCCTCTCGGCAGGTGGATTTCGGACAATTCCGATTCTACACGGAGTTTAGCATATTTAGTGCTCTCTGTCAAGGCCAACAAAAAATCAGCATTTCTGCTGTTTTACGTCTTAACTTTTATGAATTCAATGATTAAAAAATTTTTCTTTTCTTCTTTCAAAATCGCCAATTCGTTTTTGCCCCGAAAATCCAATACGAATTAGCCACCGAGCGCCATGCCTGCCGGCAGGCAGGAAGCGAGACGAACCTTCAAAACTTGCAATTTCCGCAATGGTGCCCCGTGAGGGATTCGAACCCACGACCGTCTCCTTAAGAGGGAGCTGCTCTACCAACTGAGCTAACGAGGCTACAATATTTTACGAATATTTATAATTTAAAAAATGCTATCTAAAATCATAAACCTGCAATTTGGTATGTGCACCTGAAGGGACTTGAACCCCCAACCTCCTGGTCCCCCGCCTGCCTAAGCCGTGCCCTCGTCGGGATTCGAACCCAAAATTCTTGGTCTCCCGCACAAAGTGTACCCGGCAGGATTTGAACCAGCAACCTCTTGGTCCGAAGCCAAGCGCTCTATCCAGTTGAGCTACGGGTACACTTTAAGCGAGATAAACTCCGCCAAGTGTGATATCCCTGTCTGCCGACAGGCAGGCATTTCACCACGAGGGCTTATTACGGCGGGCAGGGAAGCCAGGCGCTCTATCCAATTGAGCTACAAGTGCAAACAATCAAAAATCTCAAATACTGTGACAGGGGAGAGGATTGAACTCTCGACCTCGGCGTTATGAGTGCCGCGCTCTAACCATCTGAGCTACCCTGCCATATTTCTATAATATTATTTATAATTTTTTTTAAATATCTCCTGCCCACGGAGGATTTTAATTCTTTCTCTCTTAATCTAGTTGATGCTTCGTTAGGATAAAATTCAATGTATATAGGTATCCATAGTCCTTTATTCTTAGTGGACAAAACCTCATTGTTATTATGTTGAATTATTCTTCTTTTAAAATTATTGGTACTACCAACATAGGTCTCGTCCGTACTTCTGCTATATATTATATAAACCAACCACATAATTTTTTCGCTCTAACCCGCCTCGCTGAAGCCAAGCTTCAGCTTGGCGAGGCGGGCCAGCTGAGCTACCCTGCCATACTAAAAAACTCCCTTCTAGGAAGTTCATTATCTTTAGATTAGCACATATTTATAAATATTTCAAGTATTCCACTCATTCATTAATTCATCGGTTATTTCATCTTGCTCAACATCGCTCAACTCATCATCATCAATAACTTCCAAGTCCGGTAAGAGTTTTTTGGCAAAATCACGCGCCAAAATAACCTCAATATCAAGCTTGCCGGCTTCATCAATAATATGCATATCATCACTGACTACGACCCAATCCTGCGGCAATTTTTCATTCTTCATTATTTCAATTATCTTATCATCAGCATTGGCGTAAACTGCGTCCTTGGGTGTATAGATAATAGTTAAATCATCATCTCGATAACGATCTCCCAGCGGATCATTGCTATCAAAAACAATAACCGCTCTTTGGTTTTTTCTGCTAAAATATTGCTTTGCCAAATCGATTAACTCTTGATCAAATCCCGGCTCACTCAGAATTCGCAGTCGTCCGGCTAAGTTATTACCATCAATTAAATAAGGCATAAAAAAAATTTAACTTACCAAGTAACATATTAATCAATATAACAAATTATTAAAAATGCGCAATATATATTTATCAACAAAAAAAATCTCTATCACTAGAGATTTTTTTGTAAAATAAATTAATTTTTTGTATAAATTATTTTATCTAGCCGCCCCACTATATGCTATTCCTCCTACGCTAAAGCTTCGGCGGACAAGCGCCCGCACTCTCTCAATACAGCTTATCGCCGTGCGCCGGAGTACGCAATCGCTCTAACAATATCCCAGTGTACTGCCGATGTTGGGTCATACCCGTAAATAGCCCGAAAGGATTTGATGGCGGCCTTCTCAGAGTCGGTTTTTCTATCAACCGGCCGCAGGCCGTAGGTCATCACG
>JAUYLZ010000054.1 GCA_030698385.1 bacterium
CCGCAGACTGCGGGATGAAAATCATTTTGCGCCAGCTTGACGAAGCCTCTGACGAAAAGGACAAATTGCAGCCAAAGTAATTTTGCAACCATCTCAACATCTATTATAGAATATTATCACACCGAAATTTTTATGTCAAGAACTAATCTTACCTACCAAGAAGACTTAAGCTACTGGGTTGGACTGTCGCTATTTCCCAAGTTCGGCCCGGCCCGGCAGAAAAAACTGCTGGCTTACTTTTCTGACGCCAAAAGCGCCTACGAGGCTCAAAAAAGAGAACTGATCAGCGCCGGCCTGGATGAAAAAACCGCGGCTGAATTTATCCAAAGCAGAAGCGGCTATGATCTGGATTCAGAAATGGAAAAAATTAAAAAACAAGAAATCGGCGTAATTACGTACGCTGATTTGGAATATCCAAGGCTGCTTTCAGAACTGCCCGATGCCCCAGCCTTGCTGTATTATAGAGGAAATCTAAAATGCGCGCAACGCTTCTGCCTAGCGGTCGTTGGGTCGCGAAAATTCTCAAGCTACGGCGAACACGCGACGATGAAACTGGTTGGCGAACTAGCCCGCTGCGGACTCAGTATTGTCAGCGGACTGGCTATTGGCATAGACACTCTGGCGCACAATGCCGCCCTGCAAGCGAATGGAAAAACGATTGCCGTGCTTGGTTCAGGTGTTGACAAGCTCAGCGTTTATCCGCGCGCGAATTTTAATTTGTCGGAAAAAATAATCGATAATGGCGGCTTATTGATCTCTGAATTCCCTCTCGGTACGCCGGCGCTGCGCCATCATTTCCCCCAGCGCAACCGAATAGTCGCCGGACTTTCTCTAGGCGCTCTAATCATTGAAGCGGCGGCAAAATCCGGAGCGCTGATTACCGCCGGCTTGGCGCTGGACTACAATCGAGAAGTGTTTGCCGTACCGGGAAATATATTCAGCGCGGTCAGCGCCGGCACAAATGAACTGATAAAAAACGGCGCTCAGCTAGTTGCCAGCGCCCAAGACGTCCTCAGCGCGCTCTCGCTGGAAAACGCGAATGCCAGCCAAAAAGCGCAAAAAAATATTCCGGACACGGCGCTGGAATCTGATTTGATGAGTATTCTCAACCATGAACCGATGCATATAAATACTCTTGCTCGAACCGCAAAACTTGACACCGCGACCATAAATGCTACCCTGATAACAATGGAATTAAAGGGCTACATCCGAAATGTCGGCGGTGGCAATTATATTTTATCTTAAAAAAAATTAGCAATAAAACTATGAAATTAGTCATCGTCGAATCGCCAACGAAGGCAAAAACTATTTCGAAATTTCTGGGGAAAGATTACAAAGTCGAATCTTCATTCGGCCACATTATGGATCTGCCCGCGAAAGAACTCGGCGTTGATTTAAACGACTACTACGCGCCGACTTATATAATTCCCGCCAAAGCGAAAAAAATCGTCTCAAAACTAAAAGAACTGGCCAAAAAAGCCGACGGCGTAATCCTCGCGACTGATGAAGACCGCGAGGGCGAAGCTATCTCCTGGCACTTAGCCGAAGCGCTTAAGCTAAAAGAGGCTGATATCAAACGAATTGCCTTTCATGAAATAACTAAATCCGCGATTGAAGCGGCGCTAAAAAATCCGCGCCAGCTGGACAAATTTTTAATTGACGCTCAACAGGCCCGGCGCGTGCTGGACCGCCTGGTCGGATACAAACTTTCTCCTTTTCTGTGGAAAAAAATCGCTCGCGGGCTTTCGGCCGGACGCGTGCAGTCCGTTGCCGTGCGTTTAGTCGTTGAACGCGAGGAAGAGATAAAAAAATTCGCCGTGCAAAAATACTGGACAATTAAATCTCTCCTGCTCTCGGACAAAAAAGAAGAACTGGAAGCGAACCTGACAAAAGTCGGCGGCAAAACTTTGAAAAAATTCGACATCAAATCAACAGCTGAAGCTAATAAGCTAAAAGAAGATTTGGAAACTGCCACGTACAAGATAAATAATATTGAAAAAAAGAATACTTCCAAATCCCCTCTGCCGCCTTTTACCACGGCCACGTTGCAACAAACAGCTAACGCGCGCTTGGGATACAGCGCGAAAAAAACCATGATGCTCGCGCAAAAACTGTATGAAACCGGATTGATAACTTATATGCGTACCGATTCAGTCAATCTGGCAACGCAATTTATTGATAGCGCGCGTGATTTCATCAAGAAAGAATATGGTGAAAAATACCTGCCGGAAAAAGCCAGGGCCTACCGCGCCAAAGCAAAAAATACCCAAGAAGCTCATGAAGCCATTCGGCCTACGGACGCGGCCAAACTCGCCGGCAATATCGGCGGCGGTCTGACGCATGACCACCAAAAAATGTACGAACTGATCTGGCAGCGCGCGCTTGGCTCGCAAGCAGCCAAGGCAACACTGGATAATACCAGTATTGATATTGAAGCAAAATCCGCTGGCGAAAATTATGATCTTCGCGCGACCGGCCAGATAATAATCTTTGATGGCTATTTAAAAATCTATCCGCAAACAACCAAAGAAAATATTCTCCCAAACTTAAAAAATGGTGAAAACCTTGATTTGGAAAAAGTTTTATCCGAAGAACACGCTACCGAACCGCCGGCCCGCTACTCTGACGCGACCCTGGTCAAGGCGCTGGAAAAATACGGCATTGGACGGCCTTCAACCTACGCGCCGACTATTAGCACTATCATTAGCCGAAACTATGTAGAACGTGATGACAAAAAAAGACTAGCGCCAACCGACGTTGCTTTTGTTGTTAATAAACTCCTGGTTGAGCATTTTCCCGAAATCGTTGACTTTGAATTCACTGCCGGTCTTGAAAATGACCTGGATGATATTGCCGCTGGCAAGAATAAATGGCAGGATATTATTGATAATTTTTACCAGCCGTTCAGCGCGAATCTGGAAAAAAAAGACAAGGAACTGAACAAAAAAGAATTAACCGAGGAAAAAACCGACGAGATTTGTGAAAAATGCTCCGCGCCAATGGTTATCAAAATGGGACGCTTTGGAAAATTTATGGCTTGCACGAATTATCCTGACTGCAAAAACACCAAACAAATCACCACCGGAGACAAAGATCACGATGGCCAAAAAGACCAGCCGCAGCTCAAGGAGTTTGGAAAAAAGTACGCTGGAAAAAAATGCGACAAGTGCGGCTCTGACATGATTGCAAAAATCGGACGTTTCGGACCATTTATCGCCTGTTCAAACTATCCGAAGTGCAAAAATATTCTGGATACAAACGGTACTGGCATCCCTTGTCCTGAGTGTGCAAAAAGAATTGCTGAATCAAAAGATAAAAAAGGCTTGCCCGCCGAAACTTTAATGAAGGCGGGCGAGATTACCAAAAAACGCAGCCGGCGAGGAATATTCTATGCCTGCAACGCCTACCCTGACTGTAAATTCGCCCTCTGGGGAAAACCAACCGGGGGAAAATGTAAAACCTGCGGGTCGCTCATGGTTGAGTCAAAAGATGAGGTAAAATGTTCAAATAAAGAATGTAAAATGTAATACTAATGGCATACGAATACATGCTAATCTGCCAATATTTGTATGACATTAGTATTCATTAGTATTCATTAGTATAAAATTAGTATTATGAGTATGAAATTAGTATTATGCCATGCCGCTAACCATTGAACAAATTATTGAGCAGGTGAAAAAAAATGACGCTGACGCCGACGTTACCATGCTTAGTCTTGCCTATGAATATGCTGAAAAAGCCCACCGCGGCCAAAAGCGAAAATCCGGCGAACCCTACATCCAGCATTCTCTAGAAACGGCGCTGACGCTAGCCACCATTCGTTCCGAGCTTGATGTGGTTATTGCCGGCCTCCTGCATGACGTGCCGGAAGATACGAATTTTACGATTAATGATATTGAAAAAAACTTCGGCAAAAAAATCGCCTTTTTGGTGAATGGCGTCACTAAACTGGGGAAGATAAAATACCGCGGCATTGAACGCTATACCGAGAGCCTGAAAAAAATGTTTATTGCCATGGCTGAGGATATCCGCGTGATTATTATTAAATTCGCCGATCGCATTCATAATCTAAAAACTCTTGATTCCCTGCCGCTGGAAAAACAGCTCCGCGTCGCCAACGAAAGCATGGAAATATACGGACCAATCGCCGGACTGCTGGGAATCTGGCATTTCAAACACCAAATTGAAGATTTATGTTTTCAGTATCTCCACCCGGAGGAGTACAAAAAGCTTGAGTACAAATACGCCATTGAACAAAAAATCGAAAACCAGCAATACATTGAAAAAACTAAATTGATTCTGGCGCCGCAGCTCAAAGAAGAAAACATTAATTTTGAAATAATCGGGCGCTTCAAGAGCCTGCACAGCATTTTTCTAAAAATGCAGCGCAAAGACCGCAAATTCTCCGAAATCTATGATGTATTCGCGTTGCGCATAATTGTCGATACGATTGCCGATTGTTACAAAACAGTCGGCATTATTCATTCTCTGTGGAAACCGAAATCGCACCGCTTCAAAGACTACATCGCCTTGCCCAAGCCAAACGGCTACCGCGCTCTGCATACCACCGTCTTCGGTCTGACCGGAAAAGTAACCGAGTTTCAAATACTCACCCGCACCATGTACGAAGAATCTCTCTATGGCATTGCCGCGCATTGGTATTTCAAAAGTCAAAAACCAAGATTGGAACAGCAGCCGCGCTGGATTCAAGATATTCTCAATATCATGCGGCAGACCAAAGATTCCGAAGAGTTCGTCTCTGATATCAAACTCAGCGTCTTCAAAGACAGAATCTTTGTCTTCACGCCCAAAGGCGATGTCATTGATCTGCCTGAGGGCTCTACGCCGGTTGATTTTGCCTACGCCGTCCATACCGAAATCGGCAATAAATGCGTGGGCGCAATGGTAAATGACCGAATTTCCACGCTGGACGCGACGCTAAAAAGCGGCGATTCTATTGAAATAATAACCGCGCAGAATAGAGTAAAACCAGGCAAAGACTGGCTGAAAGTTGCCAAAACTCATCGCGCCCGTTCAAAAATCAAACAGACTATAAAAAAAGAAAGCGGCTTTCGCCGCTACATTCCGTGGGGATAATTAATTGCGAATTTTTGATTGCAAATTTCAAATTACGCATCATTAAGTTCCGAACGTGCGAAGCGCCAACGGAGGCTGTTCGGAACTTTTTTTGTACAGCATAAGTTCGCAACAAATTTTGCGTGAGCAAAATTAGTTACGAACTTTTCCCCAATATCTTTTCAACAATATCAACGAGTTCATCGTAATTGAAAAATTCAATCACAATTTTACCACGGTAGCCGACCCGCTGAATACTTGCTCGGGTTCCCAGATGTACTCGCAAATTTTTCTCCATCTCCTCATCGCGCGGATCAATTTTGAAATGCGCCTGTTTCGTGCCGCCCATCTTCTGCGTTTCAACACGCGTACGAGCGACTGAAAGCCCTCTCTCAACCACTTGTTTGAACAGCTCCAGCTGTTGCGCCGGAGTTGATAATCCAACAATCACCTTGGCGTGCGCGTCCGAGAGCCGGCCGTCGCGCAAGGCGTTTTGAATCTCTGACGGTAGCTGTAAAAGCCGCAATGAATTAGATATGGCTGAACGTGATTTTTTTAAACGGCGAGAAGCCTCTTCATGAGTAAAGGCGAATTCATCCATGAATCTTTTGTAGGCAACGGCGAGCTCAATCGGATTCAAATCCTCGCGCATAATGTTTTCAATCAAAGCCAGTTCCAGCTTATCTCTGTCATCCGCGTCGCGAATAATCGCCGGTATTTCTTTCAGATCAGCCCGCTGGGCGGCCCGCCAGCGGCGCTCTCCCATTATTATCTGATACTTCCCGCCGCCAAGACTGCAGACCACAATCGGCTGCAAAACGCCATGCTCTTTTATCGAGGCGACAAGTTCGTCCATTGTTTCGGCGCTGAAATGTACGCGCGGCTGCATCGGATTAGGCTCAATTGCTTTTGGCGAAATATGAATCAAATCGCCTGCCAGCGGTTCTGACCCATCGCCGGAAAAATCAGTTAAACCCAGATCTTCAGCCGTATTTTTTTCCGAAACTGAATTAATATTTTTTTTCGGAATCAGCGAACCCAAGCCACGGCCAAGAGAAGAAGAATTTTTTAAATTAGGCATATGATAATAATTTTTAATTTTCAATCCCGAACGCTCGTGATTGAAAATTGGTAATTTAAAACATTAATAAATTGATAGAAAGCGGGCAATGTGATATGCGGGAAGGCGGGCAAACGTTTGCCCGCCTTCTTTTCATTTGGCCGCCTTCGTTAATTCCTGTTTTTTTATAAAAAATATAAGGTATCTTTTGCTTGTCTTACTGTGACAAATTCTTTTCCAAGCCAACCACTTCACGGGCCAGCTTCTCGTAAGCCCTCGCTCCTTTGGAACGCGGATCATAATGCAGAATTGTCCGTCCAAAACTGGGCGCTTCAGCCAGCCTGACCGAACGCGGAATTACGCTGCGAAAAACCTTGTTTGGAAAATATTGATAGAGCTCATTCATAACATCGCGCGAAAGCCGGTTGCGCGAATCATACATGGTAATAACCGCGCCCATGATACCGAGATTGGGCTTGAGATTACTCTGCACCAGACTAATCGTATGCAATAAATGCCCCAATCCTTCCAGCGCGAAATACTCTGATTGAATCGGAATCAAAATTTCATCAGCCGCGACCAAACCATTGATGGTTAATAATCCCAATGAAGGCGGCGAATCAACAATTATAAAATCAAACTCATCGCGAATGTTATTAAGCGTTTCTTCCAGTCTGAACTCGCGCCTAGGCAGATTGACAAGTTCTATGCCGGCGCCGGCCAGCGACATGGTTGCCGGAGCGACTTTGAAATTATCTTGCAGAGTGCGCTTCAATGACTGGCTCAAAACCGCGTCACCGATCAAAGATTCATATATGCCGCTCTCAATCGTGCTTTGATCTATCCCCAGCCCTGAGGTCGCGTTTGCCTGCGGGTCAATATCGACTAAAAGGACTCTTTTGCCCAAATGCGCTAAATATGATCCGAGATTTATCGCTGTCGTTGTTTTGCCAACTCCGCCCTTTTGATTTATGATAGAAATTATCTTTGACATAACTGCATTATACAATATTTTTGCCTTCTTTGACAATAATATTATTTTCCGATAAAATAAAAACTAATTGAATAAGCTTAATTTAAAAACAAAGGCCGATGTGATGAAATTGGTAAACATGCACGACTCCCGCCCGCCTTGCTTCGCCCGTTTCAACTTAGTAAAAATTTATAAATTATTACGCCCGGATGGTGGAATTGGTAGACGCGCTGGACTCAAAATCCAGTGATGGCAACATCGTGAGAGTTCGAGTCTCTCTCCGGGCACAAGCATTGCAGAAACGGCAAGGCGAAGCGGGCAGGCAAAATCGTGTGCCGCAAGGCTTGTGGGTTCGAGTCCCACCATCGGCACATTTTAATTTCAAAATTTAAATTTCAAATTGCATAATTCACAAATAACCAAAATTTTGAAATCTGCAATCTGAAATCTGCAATCTGAAATGTTCCTCACCGTCCACTCAACCGCCGGCATCGTTATTGGGCAATCCATCGTTAACCCGCTGGGCGCTTTTTTTATTGGCCTAATCTCTCACTATATCCTTGATTTGATCCCGCATGGCGATGAGGTCCGCTGGCGGAACGCAGATATAAAAAAAATGGCGCAATTAGCCGCTCTTGACCATTTGGGTGTTATATTAATGCTAGTGAGCCTCTGGCTTCTGAAGCCTAACTTTAGCTTTTCGTTGACCATATTCTGCGGTATTATCGGCTCCATGATACCTGATTGGCTGATGGCTGTATACCGCTTAACCAAACAGACTCAGTTGCCAATGCTACGGTTGCTTCACGCTCTTGTATATTACCCTGAACAGTTTCATCACTTCATACACCATCACATCATTAAATATGAACTGCCTTTTCACTCTGGCATGGCGTGGCAATGTATTTGTTTTTGTTTGTTGTGGCTGCTGATTTAAAATTGTTATATCTCAAAAAAAATAAAAAATCCATTCACCAACTAGCGGATGGATTTTTTTAAACACTATAAAAATCCCCAATGTCATCAGGCAATTTTCAGAACTAATTTTATTTTATTCACATCAGCTTCTATGCGCTTCACCCATTCAAGCGTAAAAATACGCTCTTGATCCAACCTTTTGACAATAGTTACGATATCTTCCAGTGTTCCCTGCATGCTGCGCACATCGTCTTTGGTAGCCATTGTCTCTCGTATAACGTCAACATCCGCGCACAGCGTCAGCAACTCGTTAATTACCTTTTGTTCATCCATATAAAAATAGAAAGTTTGTAAGTAGTTTTATTGTACTCTCTGGACAGATAGTTGTCCAGCCGGCTACTCAACTGACACTACTCAACTGTTGCCGGTGGCGCCATTTCTATGGCCGGCTCAGCCGTCTGCTCCGGCGCCTCCGCTGGCGCGGAGACAGGCTCGGCAACCGCTTCTGGCGCCGACCCTTCAACTGGCGCATCAAAAATTACCTCTTCAGCTTCAGCTGGCGGTGTTTCCCCGATAGCAGATGGAACTATTGGTTCCTCGCTGACTTCTGCTCCTCGATCAGCCGCCGCGCCGCTATCAATAACTTCAGCGGTTGTTGAGGAGTTAGCATCCGCGTTGCCATTAATTAAATCTTGGTCTAAATTAGCAATCTCTTCGGGATGATCATTTACCCAGTCCTGATAAACATTAGTCAGATTATCTGCCCGTCCTAATTGAGCGCGGTCGCGAGCGCGTTCGTTTATTAGCGGCGAGGCAATCTCTATTTTTTTTACCGGCTGATACTCGGGAAAGATCTTCGTTGACGCGTTAAGCACCTTTCCGATCAGACCGGAATACTCGGTAATCTGTATTACTTTGGTCTCCCCCGCCTCTTGCGCTTTTTTCTGCTCGGCTTTTAATTCTTTTAATCTGGCACTTGCTTCTTCAGACAATTCTTGCGCCAAATATAACCCTAAATCCTTGCGAAACGGCTTATTTATCCGCCGTCCGCTTTGTTTTTCTAGATACTGCCAAACGTCATTTATTAGACCTAAGTCAACATAGCTATAAGTAATGGTAAATGATTCACTGTCTTCAATAATGCCCGTGATGGTAAAATCCATATTAAAATTACCCAGATCCGCCGCCAGTAAAAGCGCGTTATCCACGCCTTCGGCATAGACCTGCTTGGCGCCAATAGTATTGTCGCGGACTTCTTCTGATGCCATAGCGAGTGAGGAAAAAAGCGCTACCCCAATGACTATGATCAGCAAAAAACCATTGTTGTATTTAACAAAATTAAGCCAACCAGGTTGTCTGCCTGAAGATTCGTTCTGTATATTTACGCCGCCAAGAAACTGCTCCGCCTCAGACTGATTTCTTTTGCTTCTCATCGCTGGTTTTTGCTGGCGCAAATCTACAATAAAATTATCATGTTCCGGTATTTTTGGCATATTTTCTTACTTTACAATATGTTTATATTTTAGCATCTAACGTAATAGTTGTTAAGTTGTCTCGTTGCTTAATTGTTTGGTTGTAGAAAGTAGAAAGTAGAAATTAGTGAAATAACCAGATAACGTTTCGGCGTATCTGAAGTTTTAATGCTTTTTTGTTTATTTAATGTTAGATATTTTTTAATCTCTTGACAGGGCAATTGTATATGCTATACTAATAATGTCGATCACGGATTCTATCTGAACTCCCAAAGTCCGAAACCCTAATAGGTTTTGGACTTTTTGTTTTTGAAAAATTTTGATATAATTTTTTCGTGGAGTTGAGGGGCCACCTCACGGTGAGGAATCCGTGGTCGACACTCGGATAAAGGGGTTCAATACCCCTTGGCTCCACTTCAGAAACCATCTCAATAAACGAGGTGGTTTTTGAATTGTCGCAAAAAAAACATTAAAAAAAATTTACATAATATTCTTTAAAATGTTAGTAAAATGTATATTTTTTCACATAACTTGGCAACCAGACAACTACCTCATCGCCCCCGAGTAAGCAACCCCGCCAACAACTCCGCTTTGCTCCGCAGTTAGGCGGGCGGGGGCTCTCACGACATCCCCCGCCTTCGTCCCGCCCCGCAGACTGCGGGGCGGGAACTACGGACGGGCAAGCCCCGCTTCATCCCGCTAAAGCGGGATTACGCGGGACAGGCAGTCCTATCTTATCGCTCCGGAGTACGCAATCGCTCTAACAATATCCCAGTGTACTGCCGATGTTGGGTCATACCCGTAAATAGCCCGAAAGGATTTGATGGCGGCCTTCTCAGAGTCGGTTTTTCTATCAACCGGCCGCAGGCCGTAGGTCATCACG
>JAUYLZ010000007.1 GCA_030698385.1 bacterium
GATCATATCCAGCTAAAATTGTCCCCACTCTTTGACCTAGAGTTACTAACGACCCTTTAACAAGCCCAGCCTCTGGCTCAACGTGCATATACTGAACCAAAATATACTCTCCATAACGATATTTGGTTGTTGGTATGGTACCTGATAAAAAATATGGTGTAAAGTCAGTAGCTACGGATAACTTGTACCTAATGAGTATACTGCCACCAATAGATGAGCCGTTTACAACTCTTACTACATAACCATTTGCGCCAATTGAAAATACCGGTTCACTACCAGCATTTTCTCTAGCGTCGAATCTATTCCAGTCTTCACCCGGATGATAATCATACTGACAAACTGGATTAGTGGGATAATACGCACCAAACTGATTTCCATGAGTAAACCAACCTCTCAGTCGTGGATCTTGTGTATTTGCTATTATATGTAGCGTTTGATTTAACTCATCACCAAGTACCGGATAAATAAATGTTGTTGATATGCCATCAACTGAGACTCCACTGTTTACACCAATGAATAGTACCATAGTTAAAACTGTTGCTAATCGTGTCATGATTCTCTTCCCTTTCTTACGTAGTAGTTTTTCAGAAAATCTATCTATGTGAATTGTGTTTAAAAACACAAATTATTTTTAATGAACAAAAAAGAGCGAAATCTTTACAAAAATTCTACTGCACTAAATCATGCGGTGCTTCTTTAAGTACTGTTTGACTATCTATATCAAATACTAACTCTACAGTATCAGTGCTTATCAAATAGAAAAAAACTTTTGATAAATCTTTACTCACCCCTACGTACTGTAAACTCACATTAGGTAGAAAGCCTGAACCAATTCCTCCTGGATCAACACACGTCAGCACTCTTTGTTCAGTTAATACGTGAGTTGCTTTGCCATTTAATGTTATATCAACCAGGTAGGAATTTTCTCCATCCCTAATCTTAATCTCATCACCTTCAAAGTATTTACATTCATTTTCTATAAATATAGAAACCTCCCAACTTTGTTTATGATCAGTAATATTGATGACATCTATATCAAGATTGACGTCTTTAATGGATATAACCTTTTTACTGCTGACATTAATATAGTGGTAATTATTTTGAAACCAACCAGAATCACCGTTACCAAACGTAAGAAGTGCAATATTAGACTCCACTACTTCTTGAAATTCTGGCCTACTACCGCCAATTGAAAATGCTAATTCTTGAAAAAGTACTGTCTTGCTGCTACCATCATCTAGATATACTGTTACTTTATCGTTATGTTCTTTGGGGGGATACCAATTATAAAAAACTGTGTACTCACCAACTTGCTTAGAAACCAGTATACCACCGTCTTCAGTAGGGGTTTCCTGCGCGTTGTTTGTGCTATCGTTATTGTTGGGCTCACTACTACTCTCTAACTCTTCCAACTCTTGTTCGTAATTAGATTCAACCACTGCCCCCGTCTCCACGCCATTATCAACCACCGTCTGATTTTTAGAATACCAATACCACAAAACCCCTCCCCCGATTAAGGCGAGAATTATAATAGAAGTAATACTAATTATTAGCTGTTTTTTGGACATACCTATTTTATTAACTTTCCTCTGTCTTCACGCTAACATAAACGCAAAGGAAAATCAATCACAAACCATCCGACGGCAAAACGTCTGACTGCCTGTCCACTGGTCTTGTTGTAGATAAGCGTCCGCCTACCGGTAAAATCAGTAGTTCCCACTCTTTGGAACTTCTGCACAACAATCTCGTTTCCCGGCTGAACATAGTCGCCGGAACTAATAAACGGACTGTTGGCATACTTGGCGGTGATTTCTTCCGTGAGAGGAGCGCCGTAGTTTCCGGGGCCGTTGTTATTCAGGTAGTGGTCCCAAAATCCTTCTTTGAGCAGATGGGCGACTGTGCCGGCGGAATTGAGAATAATACTGGTATAGCCGTGGTAAAATCCCGTGTTGTCTCCGTAGAAATCCTGGAGGACAACGCCGTTCCAGTTGTGGACATAGACGCCGCCGTTGTTGTTGTCGCGGGGAGAGCCGAGGGGGTGGCCTGCGGCCTTCGCTTGATTGTATCTGTCCAGTATAGCTTGGGATGTACCGTCGTCGTGCCAGCCGTCAGAGAAACTGCCAATACGCAGAGTTAGCCAGCCGAGAGTTGGTAAACTACCTTTATTTTGGATGATGCCGTTTTTTACGTCTATTGTAGCAAAACAACTATCACTGCTGACATTCTGCTCAATAACGCCAACACGACTTGTGTCCGCGTCTTTTACAATAGCCGCATGGCCGTAGGGCTCATTGCCGCCAAAGACGATGATGTCGCCTGGTTTTGGCAGCTCATTGCCATTGTTGGCAATTTTCACAAAGCCAAAACGAGCCAAATCGCGGCTGTCAAACTGGGTAAAGAAGTTAACCGCCCAGTCAACCGACTGATTAATGGTAACTCCCCGCGCGTCCTTGTAAAAACGCTTAACATACTCAACGCATTGGTACGCGCCCAGGCCAGTTGTAGTCCAGCTACCTGCTGGACCATTAGAATAGGCTGGGACATTTATACCTTTCTCAAGCCCTGCTCCGAACGAGCCAAGCTCGCAGCCATAATTGCCGCTTGCCTGGTAGGTTTTGTAAAAATACCATTGCTTTGTTTCGGCATTATACCGATACTCGTCCCATGTAGCAACACAGGGGGTGAGAGCATCCTCCGCGGCCTTCGTTAATAACGCTGTTGTTATGAGTAGTGCTATCATAACCGTCTTTTGCAGTCTTTTCATCATTTGCATCCTTTCTTCCTTTTAAATTGTGTAATGAACATTAGTACAATGAACGATGTTAATTGCCGGCAATGTACTTTAATATTATGCACTGCTAGCAATATGCCAGCGTTCATTGATTGCGGGTTTTATCTTTATTTGGTGTAAAATTCTAACGTGTCAATTATTTTATTGACTATCTGTTGGGGATAATTATCTTTATGTTCATTGAAGATCGCAAAAATTGAATCATTTATTTTAATAAAAATCATCTTTTCATTATTATTTGAAAAAATATTATCGTTACCTTCAAAAATAGTTTGTTCATTGTATAAAATTTTATATACTTCAAAATTTCTAACTTTTTTAATTTCATCTTCTAAAATTTCTATTTGAGTAGTTCTTCCTATAATAGGCCTTTCTAAAAATTTTTTAGACCACTCTTTTAAGTTAGAAGTATCAACACTGGGGAGATCTATTTCTAAATTGGGGTCTACAATTATATAATATTTGTTATCTGGGCTTTTTATTTCCACACCAATTAAAGTTTCATCCAATTTCCAGCCCTTCGGGTATTGGAAGCTGAGGTCAGGATTGGTAACATTTTTGTAATAAGTATTTCTGCTATCATAAGTTTCCCATTCACTAATATCTTCTTGCCCCTCATTTTCCTCATTATCAGCAACGGGTTGATTATCAGGTTCAATCGTTTGTTGTTTATTTGCATACCACAAACTCGCACCGACAACAGCGATTATTATAATAGAAGTAATACTGATAATTAGTTGTTTTTTAGACATAATTTTAGTGTTAACTTAATTACTATTACTACCTACAGATTAGCTAGAAATAGTGAGAAAGTCAACAATCAGGTATGGCAGTTCCGCCGTAAATCCTAAAACAATGAATAGTGCCATAACTAATATCACTGACACAACTTTTCTCATCTTCTTGTCCATCCTTTCTTTCGGTTCTGAATTTCATTCTTTTCGGTATTATTAGTTAGCTTGCGCTAACTATTTTTCCAAAGAACGATTGTTTAGAGTAAAAAATTACTCTATTAGAAATACAAAATAATTTTGTATTTCCGGGGAATAATTTTTTTTAGTTATTCAATAATTTTTAATGTTGAGAGTAATTGCTGATACTCTTGAGCCCTTTTTTCATAATTATCTTTATCCTGGAAATTAAATACTAATACATACTTTCCTGTCGCAACTTGTACATAATATTGTGGCCCTGCTTTAGATTGATCATTTATTCCAATATCATATACTTTCCAAATGTATTTAACGCCGTTGCTATTGATTCGTTCTTCACATTCAACCAAGGTTTTAATATCTTGACACTTTATAGCTTCAAATTGTGCATTTATAGGCATATTATCAAGGGATTTACCGCCTAAACCCAATGAAGAATGAATAAGAGTGGAAACATCAATTAACGGCATGGAAAAGCTGGTAGATAATTTACCATCTTTCAAAATATCACCTCTATCTTCTGATATTAACGTAGGCCAGGTAGTGGGGTAATCAAACTCAATACCTATTACTTTATTTGTATAAGTTTTAACCGGCTGATTATTATTTCCCGCCACTGACGGATTCATCGGCTGTTTTACCTGTTTCAAGTACCAAAACACTCCCCCGCCAATAAGGGCAAGGACGAGAATAACTATTAAAATTGTGATATATTTTTTATTCATAATATTACGAGTTCCGAGGACTCGGAACTTATCCCGAGTCCCGAGCACTCGGGATCGGGACTATTACTACCTACAGATTAGCTAGAAATAGTGAGAAAGTCAACTTTTTCATTCCCATCCACCTTCACTCTAAGTCCTTGTATAATTTACTTCTTTAAAAACTACTTCGTTGCCAAAATACTGCGCTTGTACGAATTCAAATTATCAAGCGCGATGCCTGTGCCTTTGGCCACGCAAAACTGCGCCTCATCCGCGACATAGGCCGGTACGCCGGTCGTGCGGGAAAGCAGCTGGTCAATATTCCGAAGCAAAGATGAACCGCCAGCCAAAATCATGCCCTTGTCCATAATGTCAGCGGCGAGTTCCGGCGGTGTTTTTTGTAATACCTTTTTGGCCGCGGCCACGATTTCTTCAAGTTCATTCTGAATGGCGTCCGTTACGTCATCCGAGGTGATTGTCAGCGTCCGCGGCAAGCCGGAAATAATATCGCGCCCGCGCACTTCCATAGTCAGCTTGTCTTCCAGATACAGCGCCGAGCCGATATTTATCTTTACCTCTTCGGAGGTGCGCTCGCCAATGGCAAGGTTGTATTTTTTTCTGACAAAATTAGCTATGGCCGCGTCGAACTTGTTGCCGCCGACGCGCACTGAATCAATCGCCACAATGCCGCCCAAAGATATGACTGCCATCTCGGCCGTGCCGCCGCCGATATCAATAATCATATGACCGCTAGCTGAACCAATCGGAATGTCAGCGCCAATCGCGGCGGCCACCGGCTCTTTGATAATGTAAGCGGCCTTGGCGCCCGCGGCAATAGTCGCGTCTGAGACGGCGCGGCGTTCGGTCGAAGTAATGCCGGCCGGCACCGCGATCATAACCTCCGGACGAAAAATACGAAAACCGCCGAGAGTTTTGTTCACAAAATATCTGAGCATGGCCTCGGTGGTGCGATAGTCGGCAATCACGCCGTCTTTGAGAGGTTTAATCGCGACAATGGTTTCAGGAGTGCGTCCGACCATTTCTTTGGCTTCGTTGCCTACTGCCAGAATCTTGTTGTCGGTAATGGAAATAGCCACCACGGACGGCTCGTTTATCACAATACCGCGCTTAGGCAGATGCACCAGCGTATAGGTTGTTCCCAAATCGATTCCGATTCTTTTTACAAACATAATTATTCAAATAAGATTATAAGGATTGTACGCCCTGTTAAGTCCGTACAGTTAAACTTCTGCGCCGGTACTTCCATTCGTACTTTAGCCAGCTGGCGATGTGGATTCGGACATTTTTATTAAACAAGCTGACCAGCCACCCGCGCCCGCCGCTGAAGCGGTGCGGATAATGTACCAAAACGCTCTGCGGATAGTACCACACCTCGCTGCCCGCCTGCCAGACGCGGCGGCACAAGTCAGTATCTTCAAAACCGAGAAAAAATTGTTCATCAAAATTACCGATTGTCTCAAGCAAATCTTTGCGCACAAATAAACAAGCGCCGTAGACCCAATCGGTCGGACCGGCTGTGTCGTAGTCTTTATCTTTGGTCAGATAAATATCAAGTTTTTTCTTTATGCCAGACAGCTTCCGCAATGGCGTACGGCGGTAAATCGGCGTTAATTTGCTCGGATAATGGCAACGCGTGTACTGCGTCGTGCCGTCAGGATTAATTAATTTCGGACCAAGCAAACCGACCTTGGCGTTATTATCAAAAAAACCAGCCAGCTTGCGGATTGAATCGTTATTGATAATAATATCAGGATTAAGCACGGCGACATAGCGGCCGCGAGCTTGCTTGATGCCGAGATTATTCCCCGCGCCCATGCCCAGATTTTTTTGACTCTGGATAAATTTAATATTGGAAAAATTTTTCCCAAGCATTTCTTTCACGCCGTCAAAAGAGCCGTTGTCAACAACGATTACTTCATAGGTCAACCCGCCCATAGCTGATTTTAAAATACTTTTAATACAATTCTTAACCAGTCCCTTGGTGAAATAGTTTAAAATTATAAATGATATGTCAATATTTTTTTTAGTCATTTTTTTTCAGCCAGCGTTTAACGCTAATTGGCTTAGCTATTTTTCTTTGTTGCAAAAGTCTGGGAAATTTTTTAACAACCTCAACAAGACCGTACAAAGACCTTTGTTCAAAAACAATCAGATAAAATAATTTTTTGCATTCATACCAGAGGATAAATACTCCGTACATTAAAAAATCCACCAAGCTGAGATTTTTTATCAAAGTGTACAAATGATTGCGGTATGACAGATAATTCTGAGCCAGAGATTTTCCGCGGCGATGCTGAGCGATTTTGAAATCATTGGAGCTCTCATCGCCGAACAAGCCGCGATCATGATAGGCTACCGCGCCGCCGACGCGATAGGCCTGCCAGCCGGCCGACTGCAGGCGAAAGGCCAGATCAACATCTTCTTTGTAACTAAAGTAAGCGCTGTCAAAAAAACCAACTTCTTTTATCGCCTCACTGCGATAAAGAGGCAGAGCGCCGGAAACGCCAAAAATTTCTTTTTTGCCATTATACTTCCCCTGATCAGTCTCGCCCGAAGCTAGGTCGGAGACGCGAAAACTTTTTGAAATATTTAATCCGGCTGTGTCAATTTTAAGGCTTTTTGGACTATCAGTCAATTTATCTTCTTTTTGAATGCGCCAGCGCATAATTTTTCCGGTTGCCGAACCGGCTTGAGCGTGGTTGTCCAGTTGCCGAACCAGCTTTTCCAAATAGTCGGAACTAAGCAGGGTATCTTGGTTTAACAAAAAAACATACTCGCCGCTAACGTGTTTAAATAATTCATTATTGCCGGACGCGAAACCGATATTATATTGTTTTCTTGGTAAAATTATAACGTTTTTTTTACCATGCGAAAGCTCGGCAACGATACCAAAACTATTGTCCGAAGAGCCGTTGTCCATGACAAAAAGCTCCCAATCCTTCAATGACTGCTGAAAAAGAGACTGCAGGCAAAACGGCAAATATTTCTCGCCATTGTAGGTAAGCAAACAAACAGAAACTTTTTTACTCATAAGGTATTATTAAGGCCGTATCCACCTCCTGATAATGGCATACGGCCTTAATTTTTTTAATAAAATTTTTATTTTATTTTGCGGGCTTGGAGATTGTAACCGGATCGCTCACAACTCCGTCTGTTGGCAAACCATTGATAATTATTGGGGCGTGGCTGGAATAACCCTCGCCCTCAATTGAGTCAAGCTTAAACTGAACCACCTTGTCTCCGGCAAGTATAATAGTATCAGCTTTTATAGTAATATCAAGACTGCGTCCGGCAGAGACAATACCACTGAGATTATTAAAGGTAAATGTATCTGAATTCGGCTCAGTTATTCTGCCGCGATAACTGCCGCCGACATACACGCTCAGATTAGAAAATCCGCCGGTATAGGTCACTCGCGCCGAACTGGTGGGCAAACTGAAGTTGAGATTGGTAATTTTTATATTTTCATCACTGCCGGCCGTAACCACGAAGTGCGCCAATTCAACGGTTTTTTTGCCTTTGTCGTCTGAACCGGCTTCAACTAAATCACTGGCTAGCTTGCCTTTGCCGACAGTTAATGCCGGAGCAAACACCGGCCGCAACTGGCCTTCGACTATTTCCGCGTTTGAATAATCATTATTGTCCAATCCAACTTTGTAATCAATGCGGTTTATAAAAACCTGATAATTACTGCCCGAAACAGCATCCTTTGGAATGTCGGCCAAAAACTGCAGACGAACCGTTTTGTTGGCGGCGATTTTGTAGTTTTCCAAAGTAACGTCGGCATTTTTGTTGCTGGCGCGTTCGCCTTCAACATTGGTGATATTAAACTTGGCGGTCAGATCTCTGATCACTATGTCTTTTTTGATACTGGCCGCTCCGCCGCTGCCGACAACAATAAAATCAATGCGCTGCAGATAAACGTCCTGATTGCCGTTGCGCAGTTCAAACAGCGCTAATTCACTGCCGCTTTTTTCACGGTACACTTTTAAATTAGCCGCGCTGACATTTACGGCAAAAACGCCAATGCCTTCGGTCAGAATACTTAGCTGATTAAAATCATTGGCATTGCCCAGCCCAACTGGAAAGTCATTATTCACGCCGGTATTAATGTCAAACTCTTGATTGATGCTGCGAATAATTATATCATTTTCCGCTTCAATAACAAACTTAATTGTTCGGCCGTTGCCGGATTCAATATTGCCTTTCACCTCAACCAAGGCCTCTTTTTCTTTGCCAAGGATAAATTCATCAAAACTGTCAAAAACGGCCTCGCCGTTTTTCAGACTGACCCCGCCGGCAATTCTTTTGCCATTAATATAAAGCTCCAGATTATCAATATCTTCATCTCTGGCCGTGCCGTAATTTTTTAGCGTAATTTTTTGGACCGCCAAATCTTCATTGCCGCTGATTTCACGAATGATAAACTTTGTCAGCAGTTCATTGTTGGCGCCCGTGTTAACGAAGCTAATCGGCAGTTGTTTGCTCGCAAGCTCCACTTCGCCCAACAAGCCGCTGATGGCGACTAGCGTATGCGCGCTTCCGGCAACTGGAAATACGCCGGAAACATTCGCCGTAGTGGTAATATCGGCCAGGCTGTCAATGCCAAAGCTTATGCTTTGATTTTGAGTCGCGCTATTGGTAAAATTAACTTTTATATTAATGAGTTTTTGCGAATTACGCGGAATAAAAATCGGATCGTTGCGCAAGTCAATTCTAACTTTGTGGCCGGTAACCGGTTTGATTTTGCCGAACTGCTCGCCATTGGTGTCTTCCAAAAAAACCGATCTGACTACCGCATCATCGGAGAGCCCTGATTTACTCAGGATAATTTCATTGATCGTCACATTGCCGTCAACCGCGCGCAAACGCATGGTCGTAACGATATTATTCACAGTCGCGTAAGGGATGACTTTTGATTTTGGCGACGAGCTGTCTAGCGTGACAATTACCTGTCCGGCTTCGTTTTCATTTACAACCTCATCTTTGAGCGCTGTATCAACTTGCTTGCTTTCGTTTTTGGCTCGGCGCTCGTTGACGGCATTTATGTCAAAATCTTCCGTAATATACGTGTCTAAATCTTTTGGTGATAAAATAATAATTTTTGACCATTCAAAGCCGGCGTTGATAAACTCATCAACTGTTTCAACTTGCGACTTTCTGTCTCCATTTAAGTAATAAACAACCGGCAAGTCAGCGGTCTTCACAACCTCGGTATCGCTCCAATAATCAAAATCTTTTTCGCTGATAACAACGACGTCGCTCATTTTATTGTTGGGGTAGGCAAAAAACTGCTCCAAATTCAAATGATGTTTTTTCTGCTTGGTGCGCAGACTCAAAAAATAAAGCCGATCGCTTTGCGGGCTTTTGACTAGCTGAACCGGCTGATACTTAGCCAAATCTTCACTGCTGATTAATCTAACATTGGCAAAATTATAATCATATGAATAAAAAATCTCTTCATTCATAATGATATGTTTTTGGTTGTTTATAATAGCGTAAACTGCCGGCGAGTCGGCTATTTTTACCAGTTTTGCGGTATCAAGCTTCAAATCAGGCAGGCGCGCCTCTACTGGTTGGCTAATTACAAAAACTAAACCAATTATTAAAATTGCTAAAGTAATTTTTGCTAATTTTAAATAAAATTTCATATATAAAAACTTATCAATATTATTCATAAAATTATAACATAAATATATAAAAAATGCAAGCTTTTATTTTAAAAAATAAAAAAGCGAACAAAAATCGTTCGCTTTAAAATTTTAACTAACACCCGCTAAGCATAGAAGAAACAATATCATCTTGCTGTTCTTGCCTTCTGGCTTCAACAGATTCTATCACTAGCTCAATCACATCATCATCAGTAATGGGGTAAAAAGTCCGCTTTACCTCTTCAACACTATCACAGAGCACTAAGGACCACCCCGTACCAAGACCCTCCAGCTTTTTTTCCAAACATTTTTATGTGTAAAAACGGTGAGAGTTTCTTTTTTTCCTGTCATTTGCTTTATCTCCTTTTTTTACTTAAAAAAATGTGCGTTAACTTTAACTTCTTTAAAAGTTTCGTGGGGACGCCAACGACGCAACCGGTGCCGTCCGGTCTTTCAACGGTGCAATAGCCATCATCATATATATCTTTGATTAATAGTTTAACGCCAAGCTGATGACTAAGAACTTCTCCGCCGATAACGCGTTTCGGTGTTACCTCATCGCCTACCTGTAAACTCATGACTCATCGCTATCTCCTTTTTTTTTAAAATGAACAAACAAATTGAGCCGATGGAGGTGATTGAACCCACAACCTACAGTTTACCTGCCCGACCTGCTGACGCAGTCAGGCGGGCGGGCAAAACTGTTGCTCAAATTTATTTGAGCCGTCCATCGGACTCGAACCGATGACTCACAGTTTACAAAACTGTTGCTCTACCAACTGAGCTAGGACGGCAAATCATAAATAAACATATCATAATTCCAATATTTTTTCAATATATTCGTTAACAGAAAAATTGACCGGTTTTTCTACCTGCATTTTACCATAATTATCTATTACCCATTGCATTTTATTTTTTAGACTTCCCTCATCACCGGCTTTGAATAAAAATTGCTTATCCAGCATTTCCGGAATGCCGCCAATACTGCTGGCGATAACCGGCAAATTATTTTGCCGCGCTTCAAAAATAACCGTCGGTGAATTTTCGTAGCAAAGTGATGGCACGACGAGACAATGGGCTTTTTTCATAATTTCATGCACTTCATTAGGTGTTTTCTTTCCGAGCAACTTAATATTTTGGGTATTTGATATTTGATATTTAATACTTGATATTTCACTGCCAGATCCTACAATCCATAGTTCCGCATTTTCATTTTTTAATTGCTTAAAACTATCAACCATAATCTCCGCTCCCTTGTGCTTTTCCACCTGCCCGACATAGAGAAAAATAAACTTGTCTTTGTTGTCATTGCGAGGAGGAGTCCCGTACCGAGTCCCGAGTCCTCGGGACGGTACTCGGGACGACGACGTGGCAATCCCGTGAGGTATAGAGGGTATGGGGTTATTTATAATAATTTTTTTTGAATTTTTGAAAAAACCTTTTTGCGCATACTGACCAAGCAGCCACCGCGAAGGTGAAATAACTGCATTTGGACTGCCAAATAATTTTTTGTTTATATTTTGATAAACGCGAGCAAAAAAACTTTCGGTAATATTTTCCCCGCCCTTTATTATTAAACCGGAAGGATGAATGAGCTGAATATCATGCAGGACGTGAATGTGCTTGATGTTTAATTTTTTAATCGCGAGTGGAGTCAAAAACCCGACTCCCATCAAATTATGCGTCATGACTAGCTCCGGCTTTTCGCGGCGCAGAATTTTTTTAATTTTAAAATAACTTTGGATATTAAAAATATTTATCAGCTGCCATGGTAAACGCAAAATTTTCGGCAACTTATGCAAATTAAAGTAAGAGATAATATTCCATGGATAAAAAAAATATTTTTCATATTTGTCCGCCAACTGGCGGATTGTAACTTGAAATAGTCGTGTGCTCACGACTATGACCTCATGTCCCTGCTCTGTCAGCCCGTCTGCAATCGTCTCCACCACCCGTTCCGCGCCGCCGCGCGCGTAGGGCTTGAATAAATTGTTTATTAAGACTATTTTCATAATTAAACTCTACCATAACCGTTAGAAAAAGTCTATATTTTGCTAATTTTAGTTTAAATTTTTAAAAAACTATTGACTAAATAAAAATAATATGTTAATATCTCCTTATAAAAAATCATACGCTTTAGCGTCCCTGATACAAAAAACAAAGGAGGTAGCTAAAAATGGCTATCAAAACAAAGTTCTTTACAATATTTGTCATGACGATAATTCTGGTTCTAAATGTATATTCCCAGCCGGATCCAATGCTGAATTCTCTGGATGACCAACTGAAAAACGAGGATTCTCTTTTGATTCTGGCATTGTCAGCCAATGGCTTTCCCAAGCTCTGGAATGAATTCCGCAGTCTCAACAACTTTACTGAAATTATCATCGATGCCAGAGATTATGGAAAAACATGGTTTTCATTTTTGCCGGAGTTATTGATTAACGCGGATTTAAGCTATTTTGATTTCCGCAATATCACCTTCCGGAACTTTCATTTCGGCGCCATAACTCTCAATTCCGCAAACCTCCAGGATGCAATTTTTGAAAACTGCAATCTGCAAGGCGCGACCGGACAAGACATTATTGTCTCGGACACACAATTCATCAATTCCAATCTGAACAGTTCAAGCGTAGAAGATGAATGGCATTTTATCAAACCTCATCGCGGCAGTGGATCTGTATATCTCAAAAATTGTTCAACGGAATATGCTGCTTTTTATGGTAATGACATTCCGATGACATTTGAAAATTCCCTGGTTACAGATATGTATCTTACGGACGAACATCGTCCATATGTGACTTACATCAATTGTCAAAATTTGTATCCGGAATTACTTGAATTCCATCTTGGGAAAATTCGGGAGAGCAACGGTTACAATCGCTTTTCTCCTGAAGACCAAACTCTTCTGAATAAAATAGCAGAACTGGAAAAGCTTCTCGAAGAATGTTCAACGACAGTTCCGACTATACCAGTATTTACGGTAAAGAAGAGTCCTTTTGAAGAGGACCGAACTGAAATTATTGGAGCAAAAAAAGCATTGCTTGGCTCTGCTCTCGTAACGAATAATCATGATCGAACTTTGATCATTAAAGATCCAGTTGTTATGCTATCGCCTGAAGAAGCCGCCAGCATCTCCAATCTTTATCTAGGTAATGCCAGTGGCGATCAGCTCTCTGGAATTATCCATGAGGTCAGAGAGCAAAACAGCTTTGAATATTCATTTCCGTTGGCGCCGTCTGTAAACCAAAGAGTCTGCATTTATGGAGACATAAATGAAGATGCTGAAAAAATGGAGTTTAGCGCGGCCATAAGTTTTAATGCCCGCGAACATGATTCACAAAGCATTTTCGGCTATAGCGCTAGTATCTTGCAGACAATATCATTTCAAAAAAATGGCCTAATTGTCCGCAATGGCGCGTACGCTTCTGACCTCCGTCTTCCTTTTGAAGGAAATGACATCCATGTCGCTCAATATGTATTTAAAGCGCTCGGTGAGTCTTATATCATCTCAGACTTGATGGTAACGACTGAAATGGAATTCTATTTTAATGTTGAATATATTATTTTGGAATTCAAGCGAGGTATTGATACTCACGAACTATGGACGGTATTTCGCCCGTCGCCAAGCGAGCCTTCTCGGGGAGAGGCGATATTTCAAGGAATTAATTTAAAAATTCCGGCCGAAGAGGAGGTGGTAATAGATATTTATATTTACACCTTCAGTAAAGATGAGGGAGCAATTGCCGGCACGCATGGCGAATTTTCATTGGATACCAGTGAAAGATTTGCCGCTGTCAGCAATTCAGGCGAAGTAACAAATATTTTATTTACGTCCAGCGACCTCTCCAGCATCCGCTTTTTTATGCCGACAGAATAGCTCTGTTTTTTTTCAAATAAAACCCGAATCTACTTTTTGCAAGTTCGGGTTTTTCTTTTTTGACTAATTTTAAAATATTGCTAAAATAAAAATAATACTACTTTAAAAACTGGAGGAAAAAATCATGCGTTTTGTTCTTTATGGTCTTTATCTCTTATTCTTTCTATTGGTTGTATTTTTTATCACTGCTATAATTTCCATTGAAAGCCCAAAGGTGTCCATTGCGCCCGTGCAAAATTTTTACCCCTATCGGAACATCTACTATGCCATTTATTTCTCTGAATCACCGCCGCTAAACGCAAAAAATATTCTAGTCCGGGTTCCGTTCGCTTGTGAACGGAACTTTTTTTTTATTTCTATAGCGATAAAATAACCTTCTCCAACTGTTCGGCCACTCGCCGCCAGTCGTACTTTTTTTCCACGAGCTCCCGCGCCGCGTTGCCCATGGCCTGTCGTTTTAAATCATTGGTCAAAACTTCGTTAATTTTTGCGGCCAGATCGTCTTCATCCCGAGGCTGAACCAAAAGACCCTGCTTGTCTTTTTCAAACACGCTGCGCACACCCGGAAGGTTGCTCGCAATAACCGGCGTGCCGCACGCCATCGCCTCGATAAACACAATACCGAATGCCTCGGAAGAATCAATTGAAGGCAACACGAATACATCGGCAATATTGTAGTAAAACGGCAGCAGATCGCTATCCATTCTTCCGGTAAAAATCACCTGTTCACCAATACCGAGCGAGTGCGCCTGCGCTTCAAAACCGGGACGCAGGTCGCCATCACCGAAAATGATGAATTTATAGTTTTTATTTTTTAGCTTAGCGGCCGCCCTGAGCAACACATCAACGCCCTTGAAGTAATGCGCCGAATCCAGCCCGCCAACCAAAAGCACTACCCTGGTCTCAGGTGTGATTTCGTAGCGCTCGCGGAGCTCTTTGAGCCGCGGCACATCATAAGGAAAGACATTAAACTTATTCAAATCAATGCCGTAGGGTATTTCGTGAAACTTGTCCGGCCAAGCCCGCAGATAGCTGGCAATACTGGAATAACGCACGTAATCAAAGGTGGTACAAATCACCTCGTCGGCACGCTTGAACAAGCCGTGCTTAGTCAGCTGTGAAGGTATGCTCAAAAATTTTCCCACCCCCTTCAGTCCGGGCGTGTCCATATGGAAGTGTATAACCAGTCGCACCGTGCGATGCAACAAGGCATACAGCCAAATAATTTCCGCGCCGCCAAAAAACGGGTAATGCAGGTAGACGCAGTCAAAACCGTTCAGCTCACGATACAGCTGTGGCACAAACCCGCCGTTTTTAAAACCAAACGAAAGCAGGGGTTTGATCCGCTTAACTTTGATTTTGTCACTCCGAGGGGCTTGCCCGCTTCGCCGTAGCGAATGCGAGGCGAGCGACGAAGCCTTGCCTGCCGGCAGGCAGGAATCTATAACATCTTTGTCATTTTCCTGATCTAATGTATATACCAAAACCTCATTTTCCTGCGACAAAATACGCGCAGTGTCGCGCGCAGAGTTTCCCATGCCACCAGCATACGGCGGATAGGTTGCGGTAATAAGTGCGATTTTCATAGCGGACTCTTAATGTTTTTTAAACTCGGGTTGGTAACTTTGGTGTACAACTGGGTTGTCCGAATGTTCGCATGCCCGAGCAGTTCTTGCACATAGCGCACGTCGGTGCCGTTTTCCAGCAGATGCGTGGCGAAGCTATGGCGCAAAGAGTGAAACGTGGCCGGTTTGGCAATGCCGCCGCGCTTGACCGCGTTTTCAAAAACCAACTGCGCCGTCCGCTCCGACAATCTGCCGCCGCGTTCGCTTAAAAATACATAATCATCATTACTTTTACCGGCCATCAGCTGTTTCATTTGGCCGCTTATCTTTGCCGGAAATACGGTAATTCTGTCTTTTTTTCCTTTGGCTTCTTTGAGATGGATGGTTAGTTCATCAATATTTACATCCCGCACCAATAGCCGCACCGCCTCGCCAAGCCGCAATCCCGCGCCATATGCCAAAGCCAAAAGCAGTCTGTGCTTGGCATTCGTAATGACGCCCAAAATCCGCTGAATCTCGTCACGAGAGAGCACGACAGGCAGTTTTTTTGATCGTTTGGCAAACTTTATATTTATATTTGTCCTTGAATTCATTATATCACGATAAAAAAATTTTATCGCGTTCAGGTACAAATTAACCGTCTGCGGCGCGTATCCCCGCGCTTGTTTGTCCAGCAAAAATTCTCTTATTCTTTCCACATCGCAACTTTCAAAATTATTTTTGCAAAAAGTAAAATAAGAGCGCAAGCACTGCAAATAGCTGGTAATAGTCTTTCCGCTATACGCGCGCAGTAGAAGCTCATTTTCAACTTGCTGTAAATGTCCTTGCATACGGTAAGTAATAGAGTATAATTAAAATATAAAAATATTATAATCGTACTGCGTATAATACGCAAGTATTAGCGCCTATACGAATAGTTTTCGTATAGAAAGGAGTTCTGCAAAATCGCTCCGCCGGCGCTAACGCGCCGTGCTCGCTTATTTGCAGAACGCACGCGGGCAAGCCCTCGTTCTGCTCGTCGCTCGCCCCGCTGCGCGGGGCGGAGCGACATCGCAGAACTCGGGATATGCGAAATGTCCGTACCCGCACTCGCTTCGCTCGTTCGTGTCCGGCCACTTCGCATATCCCGCGTGCGTTATGTGAAAT